>CALMAP010000101.1:2145-14312 GCA_937859825.1 uncultured Terriglobus sp.
GATCATCTTCAACCTGAGCCGCGATCGCGCTCTGCCGGTAGCTTTCGATGGAGCGGAAGCTCCTCGCGGTATCGTTACGCAGACGCTGCTCACTGCGACACACATCGAAGACAACAACGAAGTCACCGGGACGGTAAAGCCGCGCATCTCGACATGGCAAGCAAGGGCCGGAACAGAGCATCTCCTGCCGCCATTCTCGATGACCGTGCTTACGTGGTTAGCGAAGTAGGCAAGCGGGATTGCCATGCTACGGACTGAAGAACTTTCAGTTCTAAGAAGTTGTCCCTTCGACGGACGACGAGCTTTCTTGCCGCAGTGTGAACAACCTGCTGTTCTGCCACTCATCGTCTTTGTGTTTGTCATCCCGTAGCGAAGGGATCTGCTTTTGCTCGAAGCGCCACGACACTCAAGAACAAACAGGTTTCTCCACTTCAGCCGCATAAAACCGCGGCTTCCGGTCGAAACGACAGTTGTGTGGCAGAGCTAAAAAGCTCCGATGTGACGGTTCAGTACCCCACCAACCCACTTCAACAACTGCGATTGTCCTTCCGTGAAGTGATAGAAGTGCCCGCCCGGAAATTGTGCTGCGTCAAAATGCGAAGCCGTGTGCCTCTCCCATTGCTGCATCTCCTGCTCGGAGGTGCTCGCATCGGCATCGCCGCAGGCGGCATACAGCGGTACAGCGATCGGCATATCGCCGATGCGCACAGTCTCGACCACGTGCATGTCCGCCCGCATCGTAGGAAGAAAGGCCGCGCGCAGTTCCGGGTCCTGCAGCGTGGCATGGGCGTTGCCGCCGAAGCGCTTGTCGACGGAACGCAGCAGCGCGTCGTCATCGGCGGAAAGCCACGTATCCGGGTCGGGGCCCGGCCTGCGCCGTGGCGCACGTGCTGAAACGAAGACAGCTTGCGGCAACCGCAGCCCATCCGCCTGGATGCGGCCCGCCCACGCAAAGGCAAGCAGCGCGCCCATGCTGTGCCCAAAGATTGCGTAGGGCCGGTCGAGGCAGGTACTCATTAATTCGTGCAGCGCGTCCACCAGATCTTCTCCATTGGCAATGGGCGATTCTTTGAAGCGCAGGTCGCGCCCGGGCAGATGTACCGGGCACACATTTCCCTCCGGCAGCAACCGCTTCCAGCGATAATACCCCGCCGAACCGCTGCCGGCGTGCGGCAGGCAGAACAGCCGCGGTCTGTTCTGCAGCGGATGCCTGTCCTGCAATCGATCACGTTCCAGCACCCAGGATGGCCCGTCCACACTGCTCCTCCGCGGCAAATCTTCCGATACAGGTATTGCCGTTCCCCACACCCGCGTTGCGCGGCTGCGGAACGAACACGATTCCACTGTATCGCCATGCTTACCCACACTCTCTTCACAATGCTTGCTCTCGGGCTGCTCCTGCCTACGCTTCCGCTGGTTGTGGAGGTGCTGGTACTGTCGCTCGCAGCACTGATGAAGCCCGTGCCGGTGCCCGCGACAAAGAATACTGAGTTCAGGCTTGCGGTCTTGGTACCCGCCCATAACGAACAGGCGCTGGTGGGCCGCTGCGTGGAAAGCCTGCTTCGCTCGGTGGAACTGCCTTCCGCGGTTTACGTTGTTGCGCATAACTGCAAGGACGACACCGCAGCCGTCGCGGCAGAAGCCGGAGCCACCGTGCTTCCGCTTGCGGACGATGGCCAGCGGGGCAAGGGTGCGGCGCTCTTTCATGGATTTACGCATGCCCTGCAGAACGGTGCCGATGCCGTGCTCGTGATCGATGCCGACTCACACGTCTCGTCCGAACTGACCCGCATCGTCACAGGGGCATTTCAGCAGGGTGAAGACGCTGTGCAGGTGCGCTACGTTGCGGAGCACGCGGCCGATGGCGAACGTACCCAGTTACTGGCGCTGGCGCTCTACGGCATGAACGTGCTGCGGCCACGCGGACGAACCAGGCTCGGCCTTTCCTGCGGCATTTTCGGCAACGGCTTTGCCGTCTCGCGCGCAACGCTGCAGGCGGTGCCCTATACCGCGCACTCCGTGGTGGAGGACCTGGAGTACCACCTGCACCTGGTGCGCAGCGTACGCAGCGTGCGCTTCCTGAACGCGGCCGAGGTCTGCGGGGAGATTCCCGACAACCGCGCAGCGGCAGGCACCCAGCGTGCGCGGTGGGAGGGTGGGCGCGCCCGCATGCGCCGTGAGTTTGCCCCCCTGCTGCTGCGCGCTGTGCTGCGCGGCAGGCTGCGCATGCTGGAGCCCCTGCTTGACCTGTTGGCCTTGCCGATCGGCACCTGCTTCCTGATGCTCGCAATCGGCCTGCTTGTGCCTGTGCCGCTGGCGCGTGCCTACTCCGCATTGGGGCTGGCAGGCATGCTGCTCTACGTTACCGTTTCAGCGTGCCTCTCACCCAAACCTGCGAGGATGTTTTCCGCCCTGCTGAACGCGCCGGGATACCTGTTATCAAAACTGCTGCTTGTGCCCGCCACACGCCGCGCATCCAAAGCCGGTTCGGCTTGGGTACGCACCCAACGCAACAGCACCATCGCCACCGAGCTTTCACCGCAGCCTGTGGATCTGGATGAGTAACGGAACGGAACTGCCGCTGTCGAAACCCGGAGCGCCTGCAAACATGCTGCGCTTCTTCGACGCGGTGTACCTGCTGAACCTTCCGGAACGTATCGACCGTCTGCGGGACACGCTCGCCCAGCTCACGCGTATCGATTCCGAAGCGGTGCGCCTTGTGCGCGTCTTTGCAGGAACACGCGCGACCGAGGCACACGGCTTTCCTTCCCCCGGCGCGTACGGCTGCTTCCAAGGTCATCTTGGTATTCTGCGCGATGCCTGCGCCGCAGGCACGCAGCGGGTGCTGGTGTTGGAAGACGATGTTCGCTTTCTGCCGAACCTTGCACAGGACTGGCCGCGCGTTGCGCAGGCGCTGGACGAGTGCCCGTGGGGCATCGTAAATCTCGGCTTCGACGATTTCGACGTTGAGAATACCGCGACCACATCCCCGCTGGTGCGTGTGACACAGCCGCTGATGCTGGCGCACTGTTATGCCGTGCACGGCACAGCGCTGCCGCGGCTGATCGCTTTTCTGGAAGAGCTGCAGACCCGTGCTTATGGTGATCCGAAGGGCGGTCCGATGCACTACGATGGCGCGCTCTTCCACTTCAGCGAAGCCCATCCCGATCCGCCGCGTCTGCGTACGACGCGCTCCCTCGCGGGCCAGCGCTCCTCCCGCAGCGACATCGCAGAAGGCCGCTGGTTCGACCGCAATCCGCGGATACGGCCGGTCGCAGCCTGGCTGCGTGCGCTGCGCAACCGGATGTAGTCGTTTCCTTCGCTACGCTTGCTTGTCGTTTCTTTGCCGCTGTTGTCATTCCTTCACGATTGTTTGTCATTCCGTAGCGCAGCGCAGGAATCTGCTTCCCTCACCGCCCCTCGGCAGTCCGAGCAAGAGCAGATCCCTTCGCTGCGCTGCGGGGATGACAAACATGAATGGGATGACAACAAACATCAGAAAAAACGGACAAGAGTGGCAAGCATTCATGCTTGCCACTCTTACGTTTCATTCCCCTCTAACTGAGGTCTACTGCATGTCTGAAAAGATGTGGTCGGCCCAGTCGCGTGCTTCGTACAAATGCTGCGAGATTTCGTGTTCACTGCGTCCCAGGCTTTGGGAGGATGTGGAGAAACCATCCCAGTCGCCGCAGTCGTAGCTCTCGGCACACTGCAGCACACGGCTGTAGATGTTCTCCACACCCGCGAGCGCGTCCAGCATCTCGGGATGCAGTTGGATGGTGCTTGCCATCGATGTCATGTCGAGGTTCAGGATGCGAAAGACCACCGACAACATGCCGAAGAGATACATCGCCTCCGGTTCAAGGTTGCAGTCCCCTGCGATCAGTTCGCAGAAGCGGGCCTTCTGCAGAATGGTGCGGTGTGCCTCATCGGGCTGAGTACCGCAGAGCTCCACGGTCAGTGCGGTAATGGCCAGCTTGCGGAAGCGGTTCTCACCCACCAGCACCAGCGCCATGCGCAGGTTTGAGATCGTGCTTCTCGCGCCCACCGCGGCAGCGTTGGCGAGTCGAAGGATGCGGTAAGACATGCCCGGCTCTTCGCGCAGCAGTTCGAGAATGCGGTTGAAGTTCAGGCTGGCGTGACTTAGCTCGTCCAGAAAGCGCAGCCGGTGCAGAACGGGCCCAAGCGCCGGGCGCGAGAAGACAACGGGACGTGTGAAGTAAAAGCCTTGAAAAAACTGGAAACCTTCCTGCTTTGCCTGCAGGTAGGCAGCACCAGTCTCAAGTCGCGCAGCCAGCAGCTTGACCGGCGTGCCGGCTAATTTGCGGACAAGGCCCTGCCGGGTGCGAGGCTCGACGGAAGAAAAATCGACCTTGATGAAATCCACAACCCCAAGGAGCGGTTCCCATCGTGGGCTGAGGTCGTAGCGGTCGATGGCGAAGCGATGTCCCTGCTGCTTCAGCCGCATGCAGGCAGTGACGAGGTCCTCATCTACGTCGGTATCCGGTGGAAGTTCCAGCACGATAGAAAGCGGCAGAATGACCGGTATTTCCAGCAGCACCATGCGCCGGGTGCAATTCACGAAGGCCGTGCTGCTGCCGACCAGCCACTCCAGGCCAAACGCGATCGCATTGTCTACGATGTGGCGAGACGCCACTTCATGGTTCGCATTGAAGTGATTCTCCCAGCCGGAGCGAAACAGCAGCTCGTACGCAAAGGTGTTCTGGTCGCTGTCGAGAATGGGCTGCCTGGCCACAAAGCGAAAGAGCGTGCTGCCGCCGACAAGCTCCTCTTCTGGCTCTTCGATGATCGATCTTTCGATTGCGGCGCTCACAGTTCCCCCATCGGCTGCACCGCCCAGGTGATGAGTCATTGCGATGCAACCGTTTCGACTTGCAACACGGCTTGCTACACGAACAGAGGGGATTGCGCTTCTGCATCGTGCACGGATGTGTACCGTGTTTCCTGCAGCCAGGCTGCGGCGCGGCTGAGCACCTGCTGCTCGATGCCGAGCGCGATAATGCACGCTACGTACGGAATAAGCTCACCGAAGATACGCGGCTCCAAGAACAGGCCGTATTTCAGCATGAACACGCCCCAGATTGGAAAAATCCAAAACCACGCGCGCAGCACCGGCTCCTGAATGCGCCTGCGGTAAAGCAGCAGCAGCGGGCCGCAGAAGGCAAAGCAGCTGCCCACCTGTAGCCACGAGATGGGCACCAGCAGCAGGCCGATGTTGAGCAGGATGCGCGGTCTTGCCTCCGACTCGTTTGCGGCAAAGTGCTGCACCACCCACACGTGCCAGCAGAGCCATGAGGCACCGAGCATGGCGATCAGCACGCCTTCGCGCCAAGGCAGCCAGCGTAGCTGATACCACTTCTCAGGCGCAGGTTCTTCTGCCGCTCCGGCCGCTTGTTTGTGGTCTGCCCAAAGACGCAGGAGGTAGAGAAACAGCAGAAACAGCGTCGTCTCACGGTTCACCGTAGCAACCAGGAACAGAAGCGCGAACAAAAGGCGCGAACGCATGAAGTAGATGAGGTACAGGCCGGCCGCGAAGAGACCCAGGCTCGGCATGTCGTACACGAAGCGCAGGCGGTGCATCGTGCTGGAGGCATACGTCGCCATCACCATCAACAGCGTTAGCGGATACACGAAGACCGAGAGGATGCCGGACGGACTGCTTGCGCAATAGAGGGCGCGCGCGACCAGCCCCGCGGCAACCACCGACGCAATACCGACAGGCAGCTCCGCAAAGCTCTCAGGTCGCACGCCGTGCGGAAACCACGCGGGATACTTGCTGAGGAAAGCCGCTACACTGTTGCAGAACGCGGAGGCATGCGCCAGCCGCAGCGGCAGCATCATGGCCATGCGGTACTGGAACGGCGTGGAGATGCCGCCCTGTTCGTAGCGCACAAGGTTCAGGTACGACGGCACCCATGCGAGATAGAACCACACCAGTTGCACCGTTGCCGCTCCATTCAACAGGATGGAGAGCCACTTCTTGTTTCGTGTCGTGAGGCTCATGCGTGCGCCTTCCTCTCCAGCAGAACGGTTGTAGGGTCCTCATAGAGCACGCGCCACTCCCGTGTCTGCTCCAGCAGCTTGATCAGCGGCGTGTCCCGCGAGAAGAGCACGTAGCGAATGCCGTGCTTCTGCAGCAGCGGCAAGGTGTTCTTCAGCAGGACGATGTCGAGATAGTCCTTGAGCGTGCCGTTGCGCTCGAAGATGTCCACGCGCGAGTCGATAAAGACCGGCAACTGCCGGGTGTGCCACTCAAGGTAGCCGCCCCATAGGAACTCATTGAAAACCGGACCGTCGGGGTGAAAGTCCTTCAGGTAGAGCAGCGCCTTGTCAGGGAACTGTGCCTGCTGCGCGCGCATGGCCGCTGCGGAGGGGAAGCGCGCCATTGCCACGATCGCGAGCCCGCAGAGCACAGCGGCATGGAACCAGCCGTTGGAGTGCGTCTGCCTCGGCTTGTTGCTGGCGAATACCGTGGTCGCCTGCTTCGCAAGAATCGGGCAGATAAGCAGTCCGCCGAGAAAGAGAAAACGTGAGTAAAGGCAAGCACCGTAAACGCCGGCGGCCACGAACAGCAATTCATGCAGCGCCCACTTCGCCTTGCGCGCAAGCTGCAGCAGGAAGAGCGCAATCAGGCAGAGCAGAAAGATCTTCGCGCGTGGCGTGTGAAAGTCGAGCGGGTGCCACTCGTCCACGCTGGCCACATTCAGCTTCTGCTTGAATGCGAGGTCGAAGGGGTACAACACCAGCCGCCATCCGTACGGATTGGCAAAGAGCGCAACGATGCTGCATGCCGTTGCTTTCCAGAGGCTGCCCGTATCGCGCTTGCCCCAGTCGATCACGTCATCGAGCCCGTGCACGGGCCACACCGATTCACAGACCAGAAAGCCGAGCAGCAGGATCATGCCGATGAGCCATGAGCCGTGCAGGTTGATCCAAAAGGCAAACAGTACAGGAAAGGTGATGAGCGCAGCGCGATTACCAAGCTCGTCCTTGCGCCAGCAATCGAGCAGGATCAGCTCGACCATGAGACAGAGCCAGCCAAAGATCAGGGTGCGCGGACCGAAGGAGATGGTGGCGAACAGCGTCGCCAGTACCGATCCGATCAGCGTTGCGACCAGGCTGTTTGAGAGGCGATACGTCAGGTAGAAGTTCAGCAGCAGCACGCACTCCGTCGCGAGCAGCGCCACCATCAGCACACCCTGCGGACCAAAGGTACGCCAGCCGAAGTAGTACGGCACTTCGGAAAGCCACTCGTGGTTGATCCAGGGCGCACCCGCCGCGGTGAAGGAGTAGCCATCGTTGTGCAGCCACGCATGCCCCGCGAACTGTGCGCCCGCGTTGCGCAGGTGCCACCAGATGTCGGGATCGGCCATGTTCTTCGGCAGCCAGCAGAAGATCAAAAAGGCGAGAACGCCGGCAAAGAACACGGCCTTGTTCGCAAAAAAGCGGAGCGGCGCCGGCATGTTCTCCGCTTCAAAATTGGGTGACGCTTGCACCTGTACGCTCCTCCGGGGAAATCTCTGTCCCTTATCGGCACAGTTTCCGGGAAGCGTAATACCAAAGTTGCGCGGTTTTGTTTTCTCTTGCGGCTCACGTCCGGGGGCGGTCTGCCGATACGGTCTGTGTATCCATCCAAAAGAGGTGTTCCATGCACACAGTTCTGTTTACGACCCTGAGCCTTACCGTTACCTGTGTGGTTTGGCTGCTCACGCCCAGCTTCTCCGGGTTCGACCGCTAGCTGCTGCCTAACGCGGCGAGCGGTGCTGCGGCGCCGTCTTCGTCCACAGCAGAAATGCGCCCTTGATGGCATTGGCGTTGCTGCCCAGCGAGACGTTCTCCGGCAGCTTCTTCAGCAGCTTCGCATTGCCCCCACCCAGCACCACATAGTCTGACTCGAGCGCCGCGCTCAGGTCGCGCACAGCCTGCCACACGTGCTTGCGCCAGGTCTTCTTGCCGTTGGCTTCCAGTGCCCTGACCCCGAGAAACTCCTCGTAAGTCTTTCCCTTCTTCCAGGGCAGGTGCGCAAGCTCCATCGGCTGCACGACACCACTGGCGATCATTGCGGACCCCAACCCGGTGCCCAGTCCCAGGAACAACATGCGGCCGCCATGGTCGCTGCCCAGCGCCTGCATAGCTGCGTCGTTCACCATGCGCATGGGCTTGTCACCGAATGCGGTCTGCCACTCGAACCTGGTCCAGCCCTTGCCAAGATTGTGCGGCTCATGTACCGGCCGGTCGTGTACCACCAGACCCGGGTAGCCGATCGACACATGATCGTAGCTTGTGTCCACCGAACTTGCCGCAATAACCTTCACCATTCTGGCTGGCGTCATCTTCGGGCCTGATGGTACCGCGATGACTTCAGGATGTTTCTGCGTGCAGAACTTGACGTGCGTTCCACCAAGATCGATCGCCAATATATTCAAGCGGCCCCCACGGTCAGGAGAATACACCCATGCAGGCAAGCGTGAGGCGCGGCAATGCCGTGCCTCTTGCCAGCCGGCCAGTTGCCTCAGAGAAAGCCGACCGTCTGGTTTGGAAAGTTCGACAGTTCCGGAAAGATTGTAGCCAGCTTGCTGCCCGGTACGCCGAGCCACGACGACAGCGTAGCCGTGTACTGCGAGGTCGAGGTCGTTGGAATCCAGACGCCCAGCGTCGAGCAATCTTCGTCACCACCGGCGACCAGCGAGGGAAAGGTGCCGTAAACGTCGCCACCCTTCACGGCGCCGCCCACAATCAGATGATGGCCGCCCCAACCATGATCGGAACCGAAGCTTGTGTTCTGCAGCAGCGTGCGCGAAAAATCCGAGACGGTGAAGAGCGTAACGTTCCCGAACATGCCGAGTTCCTGCATCGCAGCGGTAAAGGCGCTGATGGCCTGGTCGAGCGCGTAGAGGCTTGCCTGTGACACCTGCAACTGGTTCACGTGCGTATCGTAGCCGCCGTCGGTGCAGACGAAGATCTGGCGGTTTGTGTCATGCGCGGTGCGGCCCTTGATCATCTGCGCCACGGCGGCAAGCTGCTGGCCGATGGGCGTACTCGGGAACATCGTGCGCAACCCGGAGCCGCTCTGGTACACATCGTTGATCGTTTTAGCCGTCGCAAGAAAGCCCTGCTGCGTAGACGAGACGTAGCCCTGCACCGGGTCGGGCATGGTGCCTGTCTCTCCATTCACCATGTAGCTCTGCACATTGGCAATCGCGCTCAGCAGGTTGGCCGTGTTCAGGCCATCGCTGGCGGTGGCTTCGGTAGTATTGGCACCCTGACCCATCAGCGAGAAGCCTGACGTGGAGACGACCGCGGGCATTTTGCCGCTGCCATTGGTGGACGCAATTGCGTCCGCGACCCTGCCTGCCCAGCCGGTAGGGCTCGCGCCCTGCGAGATCGACGTGTTCCATTCCGCCTGCTGGCCCGAATGTGAAAACAGGTCATTCGGCAGCATCAACGACTGGGTGAAATCGTTCTTGGTGGTGGGCCGGGCAAGCGGTCCCGTATTCGCCAGCACCGCCGCATATCCCTGGTTATAGAGCGCGGCAGTCTGCGCCATGGCGGGATGCAGGCCGAAGGAGCGTCCTTTCGATGTCTGTTTGAGGGACAGCAGCGCGTCCTTGCCGTAGGCCAGGTTTCCGCGCGATGCCGTGTACTTCGCATACGCGTCATCCCTGGGGACAATCAGGTTGTTGCTATCAAGGCCGCCCGCAAGAAACAGGCAGACAACCGCCTTGTAGCTGCTGGTGCTCTGCGCCATTGCGGCGGAGGTGAACAACTGACCGAGTGCTCCGCTTGCGCTCATCGATCCGGCAAACTGCATCGACCGTTTCAGAAATTGACGTCTGTCCATGGTGTTCCTCGTATTGCTTGGGTGTCTTTCCATACCTTGTGTTCTGCCCT
Organism: uncultured Terriglobus sp.; assembly: GCA_937859825.1. GTDB lineage: Bacteria > Acidobacteriota > Terriglobia > Terriglobales > Acidobacteriaceae > Terriglobus. Next base: position 12,058 of record CALMAP010000101.1, read on the forward strand.
TAGTGCATGACCTGGTAGGCGGACGAGTTCAGCACAATCACCAGCATGTCTGTGAGCATCTGGTTCGCGGTCTTGCCGGGGTGGTCGGCGATATAGGTCGTAAGCGCCCCGCGCAGAGCTGCAGGCATTGTGCCGTGCAGCAGAAAGTGGTTGATCTGTTCCACCAGTGCCTGCGGGCTGGCCGCGTTCCACAGCGGTGACCCGCTGACGTCGCCAATGAGACCCGGTTGTGTTCCGTGTGCGATGTTGTTGACGAACGCGACCTTCTGCAGCGAAGAGGCATCGTTCAGCAACTGCACCTCAGGCGCGTACTGCCCGGTGGGCAGCTTGTTCTCCGGCGAGTAAGCCCCGAAGACCGTGGCTGAGATGAAGATGTCTTCCTTCAGAGCGTTGGTTACGTTCAGAATTTCATCGTCGGTAAAGGTCACGCCCGCCGCGCTGGCCGCGTTCGCGATGATGATCACCGGTTCCATGTAGTGGGTTTCTGTTTGCGTATAAGCGCCGTTCGGGTCGTCGCCGCGTCGCGCTTCCGGGTCAAGCAGAATCGCCTTCACGATGGCTGCAAGATCGCCGCGCACACCGGAGCCATTGTCCTCAAAGACAGACACAATGCGGGTGATATACGCGGGCGAAGGATTGCTGGCAACGAGATGCTGGATAAGGCGCCGGCACAGGAAGGGAGCGATGTTGGGATGGTTGAAGAGCGTATCCACAACGTCGTTCATGTCTTTGACGCCGGTCTGACCTGCAGGCAGCGTCACGCCCGGAAGAATGTTCTTCGCCAAGGGGTTGTGCTTCGACTCGATCACCTGCATCGGTAGCAGCGGATTGCCGTCAAGCAGCTGGCCGTACATGCTGATGTCGCCCCACGTCCAGCCGCTCATGGCACCGGCCGCTTCGAGCACGTTCTCTTCACTGTAGGTGGGTACGGGCTGGCCGCTCCCGTCGAGCACCTGGCTGCCGTCGCGGTTCAGCTTGTATGGCCCGATGGTCATCAACTGCATGAACTCGCGGGCGAAGTTCGCGTTGGCGCGATAGCTGCCCGTCCACGGGTAATAGGCGAAGTTGTTCGCGTTCTGAAGAAACGCACCCATCAGCGGGCTGGTCGCCACGTTGTAGAGCAGCGTGCGCACGTTGCCCAGCGCGTCCTGCTGCAGGCGCGCCTCCCAGTAAGGGCCGCACTCCGCGCGGGAGCATGCGTCTGCCATGCCATAGGTGTAGATCAGCTTCAGCGCCATGGTCACACGCTGGCGCAAGGCATAGCCGCTTTTCTGCGCGTTGTTCATGTACGCGGCGTACACGCCACCGGTGCGGTCGTAGGTGTACGTCGGCGTGGTTATCTGCCAGTCGATCCACTTGGAGTAACCACGCGCCTGCACCTGCGCAATCTGGTCAGGCGTGGTGCTCATGGTTGCCTGCTGCGTAAAGCGCACTGCGGCGTCGTAGCTGACGGGTGGCGCAACAAGCTGCAGGGAGATCGCATTGCTGTTCCCGGAACTGCCGGCAGCATGCACCACGATGGACATGGGCTGCAGCGACCACGCGGGCGGGGCCGCCTGAAACGTAATCTCAGTACGAGAAACATGGGTGAATGCGGTTGCCGCGCCATTGACGAACATGCTGTCGATGCTATCGAGTCCTGTTCCCGTCACGTGCACCGTTGTGGTAACTCCAGCGGTAATGGCAGCAGGTGACGCGGCCTGCAGTACCGGTGCCTGCGCGGCTTGGGTGGCATTGCCTGCGAGCGTGGACTGTACCGTGTCCGTGCCGGCCTGCACCGTAAGCGTGCCGCTCTTATTACCGCTGGTGCCTGGCTGGAACAGAACGCCGACCGTGCAGGAAGCGTGCGCGCCGAGTGTGCTGCCACAGCCATTCGTTCCCAACTGAAAGCCGTCGCTGACCTGCATGGTTCCCATGCCGACCGCCACGTCTCCAGTATTGGTGAAGACGAAGGGCATCGCTGTGGACACCTGGCCCGCCACCACATCCGGAAAGCTTGCAGAGACAGGCAATACCTGCACATGCGCCGTGCCAAGACCGGTGCCGGACAACGTCGCATTCAGGTTGCCCGAGTCCGTGCCAATGCTCAACAAACCGGTCTTGCTCCCTGTGGATTCGGGCGCAAAGACCACGGCGATTGCGCACTGCGAGTGACCGGCAAGGCTCCCTGTGCAATCCGTCTGCCCATATTGGAAGTTCTGCGGCGCAGCAGCGATCTGGACCTTGCTGGCGTGGTCGCCGGTGTTGCTCAACGT
>CALMAP010000101.1:14322-24179 GCA_937859825.1 uncultured Terriglobus sp.
GCCGACCTGCGTGGCCGCAAAGGCGAGCGACGTTGCGGAAAGCGTGAGCTGCGCGGCGGTGTAGCCCGTGCCGTTCATCGGCACACTGAGCGTGTTCGCACCTGCGGTGATCGTCGCCGTGCCTGACTTGTAACCGGTCGATGTGGGCTGAAAGGCAAGTTGGAAGGCGCACTGCGAACGGCCGGGAAGCGTCTTTCCGCAATTGGACGAAGCGACAACAAAGTCCTTGCCGATCGAAATAGCACTCAGGGGCGAATCCATGTCTCCGTCGTTGATGACGGACACGCTAACACTGCCTGAGGTCGTCTGTACCGCCGTATCAGGGAACTCAAGTGCGGTGGGGCTGATAGTGACGTGTGCGGGCGTTATGCCGTTGCCGCTGAGCGCGGTCGCGGCAGAGGTGCTGCCCATGCTGGCGGTCAGGCTGCCCTTGTTCGCTCCCCGCGTGAGCGGCAGGAACGCGAGGTTTACATAGCAGTTCCCCTGCGGCGCGATCGTCTGCGTGCACGTGCTGGACGACTGCTGAAAGCTGCCCTGCAGGTTCAGCACGATCGGCGCGGCTACGTCACCCGCGTTGGTATAAGTAATCTGCTGCACGGCGGAAGCGGTGCTCAGTAACGTGTCAGGAAAGGCCAACACCGCGATAGAAGCAGTAAGCGCCGCAGGCTTGAGGCCTACGCCATGCAGGCTGACCGTCGCGCTCTGGCTCCCTGAACTGATGGAGAGGGTACTGGTGCGGGTGCCTGCTGCCGTGGGTGTGAAATTCACCGTTACGCTGCAGGTCTTACCGGCGGCAAGGCTGTTGCCGCATGTGGTGGAGACGATCTGGAATTCATTGCCGGTTAGCGGAGACGCGGTGAACGCAATGTCCTTTGTGCCGTTGTTCGTAAACGAGACGGACGTGCTGCCCGAGGGCGAACCGATGAGGCTCGATCCAACGTCAAGCGACGACGCAGAGGCAGAGAGCGTGCCGGTCGTAGTTGTGACCTCGGTGGAGATGGTGGCACCGCAGCCCGTGAGAGCAATGGCCGCCAAGGCAAACGTGGATGCCAGGATACCTGCGCTTGCATAAGAGGTGTGGCGTTCGGGGCTTTTGTGGCATTGGTGGCGTAAAGGCGCGGACGCGTCGCTGGGCATTGCAGTTCCTCAACAGCCCTATCGGCGTTGGGAACTGTGCCTTCAAACCGTGAAAAGACGCCACAAAAGTCGTACGCCCTGCAGTTTCAATGCGTTAGAAGAAGGCATGTTCCGCTTCGAGACATTGTCTCGATTCAATACGCTCTCTCCCGCAACGCGCTGAATAGCCCCGTAGAGGTCCTGACTCAAGCTGGGCTGTTGCCCACTCCCTCGCGTAGCAGGAGTTCAGGCGTTTACACAATGGCCCCCGTAAAGAACGGGAATGCGCTACCGTTTCAGCGTAGCTGTTCCCTTCGACTACAGCTCAGACGTGAGTTTCGACAACGACCTTCATAAAGGACGCTGAAACGGTAGTAATACCCATGTGTATTGAAGACTTCTTACTCTTTCTTGCTCGTTGATACGAGAGGAATGAGATCCGCGCTTTCTATTGTTTATTTCCACACTAGAAAAACTAAGGAAGGTTACAGGCAAGAACTACAGGCTTCCTTATATGCAAGCTGATTTCGCTGCCGTTGTGGCGTGGAAAGCGCGCCGTTGCAGCGTGGAAAAGACACCGATGCAGCGTGAATGGTGCACCGATGCAGCGTGGAAACCCTCGGAATCGCCGGAATCGCATAAGTCTACAACTACCGATGCAGCGTGGAAGAAGAGTAGCACTGCGACAGGTTGCTACTGATGTAGCGGACCGGCATCAGAGGGGAGTTCCATCTCTCGATTCTGAACCGGAGAGCCTGATGCATTTCCTATTGCTCCACTGTTGGTGCAACCCGAACCATAAGCGTTACCAGGATGTAACCGTTCGCACAAGACCTGGTGCAACATGCTCTTGTTGCTACCGTTTCAGCGGTCAAGTTAACGGAAGCCGCTGTTCTGCTAGAGAGTCTGATTGCTATACACACTTTTGGCCGGAAGGTCTTATCCGCTACCGTTTCAGCGTATGTTCGAGGATTTGCTCAACGGAGTGAACCGGAGACTCTTCCCGCGGAAGGCGACTGCTTCAGGAGCCTTGCAGACGCTTCAGGGCGAAGGAGGTCGCTACCATTTCAGCGTGATTCAAGACAATCAGCACCGTTGTTCTCTACAGCCGCGTGTGGAAGGTTTGCTACCGTTTCAGCGTACTTGCAGAAGCGGTCTTCTTTTGTTCTCCGCTACCGTTTCAGCGGGGCGGATACCTTCTCCAGCGGGGCAGCCGTAGACTCACGCAGCACGATGCTGGCAGCGAGCAGCTTTTCCCTTGCGTGGCCGTCGTTCTGCATGTGCCCCAGCAACATCTCGATCACACTACTGGCCAGGTCGGCGCGCGGCGTTGCCACCGTCGTGAGCGGCGGATGCAGGTATTCGCACAAATAGGTGTTGTCGAAGCCCACAACGGAGACGTCACGCGGAATGGAAAGGCCCGCCGCCTGCAACCCGCGGAAGGCACCCAAGGCGACCAGATCGTTGATGGCCACCACTGCGGTGAAAGTGTACTGCGCAAGCGCCTTCTGGATCGCGCGGAGGCCGGCTGCGGCAGGTTCACCTGGCTCGTCCACGATGTGGACGTCCATCTCTCTTGAGTTGTACTGGTGCAGCGCCTCTTCGAACCCCATCTGCCGTTCCAGATGCGAAAACATCGGAGGCTCCGATGCGCCGCCCTGCGAGTTCTTCACCAGCAGGATGCGGCGGTGGCCAAGTTCCAGCAGGTGCTGCACCGCGACAAACATGCCGTGCCGCTTGTCCACGCGAACGGTGCCGACGTGCGGCGCATTGTGCATGTTGTCCAGGTAGACAGCGGGTGTGCCGCTGGTCTTCAACAGGGCGAAGGCTTCTGGATCGTTTTCCGAGGTCATCATGGCCACGCCGGCAACGCGCAGCGCCAGCATCTGCCGTACGGCCGCGCACTGCTGCTCCGGGTGAAAGCTGGTGGAGGCAAGAAACGTCTCATAGCCGTGCGCGCGTGCTTCGCTGTCGAGTGCCTTGGCGATCTCCGCGAAGAAGGGGTTCAGCAGGTCGGAGACGATGATGCCGATCAGCCGTGTGCTGCGCCGTGCCAGGTTACTGGCGAAGACATTCGGCGTATAGCCAAGCTGCGCGATCACATTCAGCACACGCTGCCGCGTCTCCGGCCGCACGTTGGCTTTCCCATTCAGCACACCGGAGACGGTGCTGAGCGACACCTGCGCGAGCCTCGCTACATCCTGGATTTTGATGCGCTCGGCGCGCCCTGCTCTCGCGGGGTGGTTCCGTTCATTGGATATTGGCGGCACGGTACTCCTGGAAAATCCTGCGGAAGGCAAGATTACCGTAATCGCGTCTGATCCTGCTCCGCTGCGAGGGTCCGCTGCGCCCAAGCAGCGTAAGTCAACTGCGAGAGCTGTCGTTTCCACTCCGCCTCCGGCAGTACGGTCAGGTCCTCTCGCGTGAGGGCGGGTATGTTCTGGCCCACGGCGCGCACACCGCCTTCGCGGTCTTCCTCCAGAGATTGCTGGCCGATTGCTACGCTGTTCTTCTTCGCCCACTCCGCGATGTGGGTTGCCCCTGCAGTGCGGATTGTCTCGTCGTTCCACAATGCAAAGTGCAGTTGATCGTTCAGCCAGAGCATGCCATCCACGTTGAGCCAGTTTGGGCGATGGCTCACGCCCGGGTAGAGCACGGTGGTGAAAAGGCCATCCACCTTGCCGTGCAGATGCGCCGCGCGTTCGCGCACGGCAGCAAACCACGCAGGTGGATGGTCGCCCATCTTCATAACGGTGTCGGCATCCCCATTCATGATGAAGGTAGGACCACGGTCTGCGTTCAACGCGTAGAGCACGGCGCTGCGATCGCCCAGCACACCCAGAGCGCGCCACGGCGGTGCCTGGCAGGGCAGCGTGCCTGTGTCGTAGTATTCCTGCGGTCCGTCGAAGGTGCCTCCGCCGCTCAACAGCAGAGCGTGGATACGCGTGTCCAGCGCGCCGGTGATGCCGCCGACGAAGGCACCCATGGAATAAGCGACCATGCCGATGCGCGTTGTGTCCACCTCCCGCATGCTGCGCAGGTACGTTACGGCCTGCATCGCGTCGGTCTGCATCAGACCCGCGAGACGCTGGCCCCAGTGCGGCGTGTCTACAATATGGTCGTGCTCGGCAGGCGATTTACGTAGGGTGCGGTCGCTGCTGCGCTCCATCTCACCGATGGGATCATAGGTAACGGCTATCGCTCCTGCTTTCGCGAAGAGCATGCCGCTGTAGAAGGCGTACCAACTGGACTTGTCGCCTCCGTGACCGTTCACGATCACGATGCCCGGCAGCTTGCCGTGCCAGTGCGCCGTTTTCGGATCGGGCCGGTAGACGATTGCGGTCACGCGCATGCCGTCTGCGGTCGCATAGGTGACACGATCGGCCAGCACGCCGGCAGTGGGTGAGAATGTGGACCATACCTTTGCATTGAGTGACGGCAGTGCATCCGGCATGAAGAACTGCTTGCGGATTTCCGCGCGCCATGCGGCATCTCGTTCTTCTGCCTGGGAGCGAGAGAGATCTTTACCCGCTGCAACGAAGGCTGCCTGCGTGAAGCGCGCATCCGGCGCGAAGTACTGGTCCGCTCTCGGTGTGCCTCCGCCACCAGCCGCCACCTGAGCGTGTGCCGTCGTAAGCATGCAGCACAACGGTAGCAGCCTGCATACAACACGTACCCGGCGCGTCATCGCTTTGTCTTCCTGCTGGCTGGGGCCTCCAGCCGCTCCATCTCGCCTGCGGCAAGAAGATACGCACCCACGCCCTTCGTGTCGTTGTCTGCCACGGCTTCGTGAACGTAGTAGCTATAGTCGCCGGCGCGATACGGATTGCCGCCAAGGCCGCTGACTTTGACAGTTCCATGCAGCGTAACCGCGTCGCCACCGTACGTGACGAACTGCGTGCCGATTCCCTTCCATCCACGTACGGCGGCCTCTCGCGCAGAGAGCGGCAGGTAGCCGAGGCGTGCTCCTTTGGCAAGCGCGTAAGTAAACATGGCACTGGCGGAGGCTTCACGGAAGTTGCCTGCTTCGCTTCCACGGTCCAGCACATCCCACCACAGGCCGGTCTGCGCGTCCTGGAACTGGGTGATGCCCTTTGCCGTTTCCTGCAGCACGGCAATCAGCTTTGCGCGATCGGGATGGCCGCTGGGGAGCCACGGCAGGGTGTCCACCAGCGCCATGGCGTACCAGCCCATTGCACGCGCCCAAACCTCCTGCGAGAGGCCGGTCTGCTTGTCTGCCCACGCCTCACGATGGCTCGCATCCCAACCGTGCCTCAGCAGGCCTGTCTTGCGGTCCCGCATGTTGTCGTGCATCAGCAGAAACTGTTTGGCGATGTCGGCGAACTCATCAGGCTTGTGGAACATGCTGGCGTATGCCGCGCGAAACGGCTCGGCCATGTAGGCGCCATCGAGCCACATCTGGTCCGGATAAACCTGTTTATGCCAGTAGCCGCCCATGCTGTTGCGAGGCTGTGCCTCCAGTTGCGCGTGCAGGTAGTCCGCGGCTTTGCGGTAGCGCTCGTCTTTCGTAACGTGATAGCAGAGCAGCACCGCGCGTCCCGGTTCGATGTTGTCAAGCGTGTGGCCACTCTCCGGGAACGGCTTGCCGCGTTCAATCAGGATGCTGCCGTCTTTGTCGATCCAGCGGTCGACTGTCTGCTGGATGTAAGTCAAGTCGGCCTGGTCATGCGCGACCTCCCACTGCGCAGCCATGCCGTCGAGCACGGTGCCCACCTCATACGTCCACGCGCCGGGACGCGCCTGTTCCGGCACGGCACCCGCGGGCCACTGCTGGCGTATGGTGCGGGCCACGGCGGCGGCCGCATCTGCGGCCTTCGTGGGCGTGAAGGCGGGCTGCGCCCGGCCCGGCCGGGATGCGCTAGCGAGCATCGGTAGCAGGTGGATAGATCGAGGCATACTCTTGTCCTTTACGCGGGGGTCAAGGGTAAGAGTGTACGAAGAGAGGGGCACGTCTGGCTTGTGCCTCAACCCGAGGCAAGCGCACGGCTCGTCGCGAAGGGTAGGGTACCCACGTCCGTTGACGTACCCCTAAAAACCACTTCGGTCATAATGGACTGGCCACTACAGGAATGCCATAGCGTTCAGGGCACCCGACGACTGACAAGATTCGCCCTGAAAAGCGAATACGTCTTCGGGGAGAGCAAGTCCCCGAAGACGTTATTTCCTGTGGAGGTGAGTGATGGAAAACAGACCAGGGATGAACTGGTCGTTTTCAGCGTCTGAACGAGTTGTTCTGGCGCTGATTGGACTGGCGATTCTCATTGCCCAACACTTCCTGAAGTAAACCTTCAGGCGACCCGGACGGTGTGGCCTCCGTTCGGGTCTAATTTACCGGAGAAGGCACTTACCTCATCGGCAAATCTCACATTCAGATTGACACGCGTCATGTTTTATGTCAACGACATGCCGCCGACTCGAGGAACTAGCAGCGCACCAGGTTCGGCGCGGTGATTCCCTTGGTCGCATTGCGTGAGTCCACCACCAGCTTCGACTCGCGCACGATGCGCTCGTAGTCGTAATCGGTGTGGTCGGTCACAATCAGCACGCAGTCATACTGATCAAGATTTTCCAGCGGCGTGGACGTCATGTTCAGGTTGTAGTGACGGCCTCGGCCCACAGTGGGGTGGTAGGGATCGTTGTAGAGCACCTCTACGCCTTCTTCGCGCAGCAACTCGATGATGGTGAGCGAGGGCGACTCGCGCAGGTCGTCGATGTCCTTCTTGTAGCTCATGCCCAGCATCAGCACCTTTGCACCGTTCAAGGCTTTCTTGTGCTTGTTGAGCGCGCGCGATACCTGGTTGACGACGAACTCCGGCATGGCCTCGTTGACCTCGCCCGCAAGCTCGATAAAGCGGGCGTTGAAGTCGAACTCTTTCGCCTTCCAGCTCAGGTAAAAGGGGTCGATCGGAATGCAGTGGCCGCCGAGCCCGGGGCCGGGGTAGAAGGCGTGAAAGCCGAAGGGCTTGGTGGCCGCCGCATCGATTACCTCCCAGATGTCGATGTTCATGCGCATCGCCAGCATCTTGAGCTCGTTGACCAGCGCGATGTTCACGCAGCGGTAGATGTTCTCAAGCAGCTTGGTCATCTCAGCCACCTGGGTGGACGACACGCGCACCACGCGGTTGAAGATGCCCTCATAGAGCGTGGCCGCCAGGTCTTTTGCGATGGGGTCGTGGCCGCCCACGACCTTGGGAATGTCCTTGCGCGCAACCGTGGTGTTGCCGGGATCTTCACGCTCCGGCGAAAAGGCAACGTAGAAGTGGTTCTCCTCGGACGTGTCCGCGGCGGTACGCGCGGTGAGTCCCTGCTTGTTGCCCGCGTTCAGCAGCGGGATCAGCACTTCTTCCGTCGTGCCGGGATACGTGGTGCTCTCAAGCACGATCACCTGGCCGGCCCGCAGCCACGGTGCGATCGACTCCGCGGTCTTCTCCACATAGCTGAGATCGGGGTCGCGGTGGCCGGTCAGTGGCGTGGGCACGCAGAGAATAATCGCGTCCTGCTCCGTGAGTTTTGAGAAATCCGAAGTTGCGGCGAAATTCTTCGCAATCATCTGCTGGATTTCTTCTTCGGGAATGCGGAAGATGTAGGAGCGGCCTTCGGTCAGCGCCTCAATTTTGCTCTTGTCGATGTCGAACCCCGTAACGCGGAAGCCCGCATCGACCAGCAGCATGGAAAGCGGCAGGCCTACATAGCCCAGGCCGATCACGCCGATCGAGGCGGTACGGTTCTTGAGGCGGCTGGCACGGTCGGCAACGGTAGTGTCTGTTGTGGAGTGGGACGTGGTGTCGAGGATAGCGGTCTGCATGGCAGATGTATTCTTACATCCGGTCCCTCGTCTGCAACGCCGAAGTGTGCTGAAATGGGTGTCCCAGGTCGGGCCAGCAGGGTTCCGGCAGCACACGCCTGACGCAGAATGGTCCTATTGCAGTGCAATTCATTCCGCGGCACGCGAACAGAGCGCGAGCGCGGCTGGAGTTTAACGTGGCAACCTACCTCATCACCGGCATCGCGGGATTCATCGGATCGACCCTCGCGCGGGAACTCCTCGTGCAGGGGCACACTGTCCGCGGCATCGACAACCTTTCCACCGGCTCGCTGGAAAACCTGGCCGGCATCTCGGACGCGGTGGACTTCACTTTAGCCGACATCCGCGACCTGGACGCCATGCATACCGCATGCCGGGGCGTGGACTACGTGCTGCATCAGGCCGCCCTGGCCTCCGTGCCGCGTTCCGTGAAGGACCCGGTCACGTCGCACGACTCCAACATCAACGGCACCATGAACGTGCTGCTCGCGGCACGCGATGCCGGCGTAAAACGCCTGGTGTATGCGGCGTCGTCGTCTGCCTATGGGGACCAGCCCACCCAGCCCAAGCATGAGGACATGATTCCCATGCCGCTCTCACCCTATGCGGTGCAGAAGCTCACGGGCGAGTACTACATCCAGGCGTTTTGCCGCGTCTACGGCATGCAGGCGGTGTGCCTGCGTTACTTCAACATCTTCGGGCCGCGCCAGGCAGCAGACTCGCCTTACTCCGGCGTGATTGCACAGTTCGTCTACAAGATGATGGATGGCGTCACCCCCACCATCAACGGCGACGGCTCGACCAGCCGCGACTTTACCTTTGTCGGTAACGCCGTGCAGGCCAACCTGCTGGCGTGCACCGCACCGGATGCGGCCGCCACGGGCCGCGTCTTCAACGTGGGCACGGGCAGCCCGCACACGCTCAATGAACTCTACTCTGTGATCGCGAGCATTCTGAATTTCCGCGAACCTGCCAAATACGGCCCGGTGCGCGTTGGCGACGTCCAGCACTCGCTGGCAAGCATCGAGCGCTCAAAAGACGAGCTCGGCTATAAGCCGGACACTGACTTTTACACCTGCATTGAGCGTACGGTGAGCTGGTATCTGGAGCAGAAGTCGCTACGCGGTGCGGGCTTGCTGGCGGGCGTGGGCGCGTAGCAACCTTTAGACAAGTGGCTGGACTCCGGCCTCTTACCTTGCCGCTCCTCTGTGCTCCCTGCCGGAGCGCCAGCTTTACCGGGGCACAGCGGAGAAACCTGCATTGTTCCTGGAGCTACGTCGGCCTCAGGCACAATACAGACTTTGTCTTCAGGCGCAAGTCACTGCAACGCCTAAGCCAAATGACCTACCTGCAGCATGGGCAATGTACTGATGACAGCCATGTGAACCTGCGTTGAAAATCACACCATACTCGTACACATGTGCAGGGTCAGCCTCTCTTTCCGGGAGCCCGGCCGGCGCGACAGACAAGACGGCCCAAGCCGATAAGGAGTTTCTTCGATGAGGCATAGATATCTCAGTGCTCTTCCGGTGCTGCTGGCCGCGTCGGCCTGTAGCGCGCAGGTCGCCAACAACACCTCGGTGGTCGGTACAGTAACGGACGCATCAGGCGCGGTGCTGGCCGGTGTGCAGGTGACTGCGGTCAACCGCGACACCAAGGTTGCCTATCCGGGAAAGACAAACGCAGAAGGCTACTACTCGATTCCTTATGTCATTCCGGGAACGTATGACGTCACCGCAACCATGACGGGCTTCCGTACCGTCACGTCTTCCGGCGTAGTCGTCACGCTGAATCTTTCCGTGCGTGCCGATCTCTCCTTGCCTGTCGGTTCGGCCAGCGATGCGGTCACGGTCTCTGCCGAGACCCCCGCTCTTTCAACTGACGACGCCGTGATCGGCGAGACCATCACCACCAA
>CALMAP010000101.1:24189-24779 GCA_937859825.1 uncultured Terriglobus sp.
GGAGCTGGCAACAACTGCCTCGAACATTATTCTCGGGCCGAAAACCAGCTATACCGGTGTTCCTCCAGGCGCGAACTTCATCGGTGCGGGTACACGTGAGGTCACGAACTCTCTGACACTTGATGGCATCACGATCATGAACTCGTTGATCTCGAACTCGCCCGTGACGCCGAACCCTGACGCGGTCGCCGCTGTCCAGACGCAGACCGGTAACTACACCGCGCAGTACGGCGCGTATATGGGCGTGCACATCAATGTGGACACCAAGTCGGGCACCAACCAGTTTCACGGCACCGCCTACGACTACGTGCAGAACGACTTCATGAACGCGAAGCCGGTCTTCAGCTCGCCTACGGCAAGGACGCCTGTGCTGCGGTACAACCAGGTCGGGTTCGAGGTCGGCGGCCCGGTCACGGTGCCGTTCCTGTTCAGTGGCCGGGACAAGATGTTCTTCATGGGCTCGTATGAGGGCCTGCGGCAGATCAATCAGCAGCAGGCGTTCGCGACGGTGCCGACGGTGCGGATGCGGACCGGCGACTTTTCAGAGATCCCGACGCAGCTCAAGAACCCCGCGAATAATGCAGCGTACG
>CALMAP010000101.1:24789-25077 GCA_937859825.1 uncultured Terriglobus sp.
ACAAGGCTTTCTTCATGGGATCTTATGAAGGCACGCGCCGCATCTCCCAGGCAAACCAGACGGGCCAGCTCCTCACCGATCAGGAGCGTGCCGGTGACTTTTCTGACATTGCGACCCAGTTGAGGAACCCTGCCACTGGCCTGCCCTACGCGAATAATCGCATCACGAATATCTCGCCCATTGCGACCGCGCTGCTCGCGTATTACCCGCGTGCAAATCAGGCAGGTACCGGCACAAACTTTAACGGGCTGGTCGGCAGCGTCTTTAATAAGAACGCCACGCTTGACC
>CALMAP010000102.1 GCA_937859825.1 uncultured Terriglobus sp.
ACGTAGAGCAAGGATAAGCAGTGACCAGTCTTCCTGTAGCGAGCTACCTGCAAGACTTGCCGGTTGAATGCCGCGCCTTTCGGTGCGAAGTTGGTTGCAGTCAGAAAGCGATAGTCCAGCACTCGAGACAGTTGGCTAGGATCGCCTCATGCGCCCACGCTGCAGTTCCACGTAATCACGACAGATGATGCCGTGCTGCAGGGGCTACACGGCCGGACCCAGTTTCAGTTCGTCCGAAACCGTACTCATTTTCGACCTCGATACGATTGGCAACCGATACGTGCTACTCGACACGATCGCGAAGAAGATGTACGCGGTGGCGCGGCAAGCGGATGATCGGCAGCAGTAGAGCCGGGGTTGTGCTACTCCTGCGCCGCACGTGCTGAGAGCTTCGTATCGGCACCGATCGGCACTGCCTTCTGCAACGCATCCAGGCGGGCTAGCAAATTTCTCTGCAGGCTTGCCACTTCCGGCCTGCCGTACAGGTTGTTCGCCTCGCCGGGGTCGGCCTGCAGATCGTAAAGCTCAAACTCCTGCGGTTCGTTCGCGTAGTGGATGAGTTTATGCGTCTCTGTCCGTATGCCGCGATGGGGACGTACCGCTTCAGGGTTGGGCCACTCGTAATACTCGTAGTACCACTCCTTGCGGAACTCCGGATCGGGCTTCTTCACCAGCGGCAGCACGCTCTTGCCTTGCATGTGTTCCGGGATGATTACACCTGCAAGATCGAGCAGCGTGGGTGCAATATCGGTGTCCAGCACCTGCTCGCTGCGTACGGTCCCTGCGGGAATACGCTTCGGATAGCGAACCTGAAACGGAACGCGAAGCGACGGTTCGTGCATCAGCCGCTTGTCAAACATGCGGAACTCCCCAAGAAAATAGCCGTGGTCTGAGGTGTGCACGATGGCCGTGTCGTCCAGGATGTTCTTTTTCTCGAGATACGAAAAGATGCGGCCGATGTTCTCGTCGACTGCGACAAGGCCTGCGTAGTAGTCCTTCACGACGCCCTCATGCGAGCCGCAGGCGACGTGCGTTGTGGTGGTGCCGATCTTGTTCTCGGCGTCCAAAAAGCCTTTCGGCTTGCCGGGGTAGCCTTTCAGGTCGTCGTCGAAGGTTGCCGGCTTCGGAATCACTGCCTCTCGATACAGGTCGAAGTGCCGGCGTGCGCGAAAGAACGGCTCATGTGGCGCGACAAACCAGACCAGCAGGCAGAAGGGCTTATCGCCGCGGTCCTCTTCCAGCCACGAGAGAGCGCGGTCTACGGTCAGGTCATCCGGATACACGTTGAAGTATTGCTTCTGCGGCCCGATCTTGCCTTTGCGCCCCTCCTTGAAGTACGGATTTGCATAGTCGTTGCCGGGATCGTTGTGGCCGAAATAGTAATCCCAGTAACGGTCTTCTACCCCGTTTCGCGTGTGCACCTTGCCGAGAATGGCAACCTCATATCCAGCGTCATGCAGAAGGTCTGTGAACAGCGGTATGTCTTTCGGCAGCGGTTCTTTCGCGCGATTGTTATCCAGCGCGCCACTGCTGCGCGAGTAGAGCCCGGTAAGCGCGGTTGCACGCGCGGGAGCGCAGAGCGCGTTGGTGCAGAAGGCGTTCTCAAAGCGGATGCCCTCACGGCCGATGCGGTCGTGGTGCGGCGTCTGCAAAATCTTGTTGCCTGCGATGGAAAGTGCATCGGCGCGCTGCCCTTCTCCCAAAAAGAAGACGAGGTTAGGCCGCTTGGGCTTCTGCTGCGGCGCAAGCGCGGCCATGCTCTCATTAGGAATGAGCGTGGTGCCCACTGTCGCCAGCGATCTCTGCAGGAACTCACGCCGCGACGGTGAGGGCATGGACGAGGTCAGATGGGCATCACGTGTTTCAGGCATGAGCAGGTTCTCCTTGCGCGCGCTTCAGTGAGAAGCTTTCACCGCAACGCAATCCAGAGTATCGAACCGGTGACTCCAGCGCAGCCTCGTATTATGAGGCGTGACTGCAACGCACATGACTTCCGCATCGCCCTTTCCTATCCTGCAGCAGACCCTGGCCGATCCGCATCCCCGCGAGCGCTTCTCCGCGGCACGGCAGTTGGAAGCGCGCCTGCGCGGAACGACAGGTGCCGAGGTGCGCTTCGACGATGCGGCGCGCGCACTCTACGCTACCGACGCTTCCAACTATCGGCAGGTGCCGATCGGTCTGGTCGTTCCGAAGACGATTCAAGACGTCGTCGCGACCGTAGCGGCCTGCCATGAATTCGGCGCGCCGGTGCTCTCGCGCGGCGGTGGAACCAGCCTTGCCGGCCAGTGCTGCAATGTTGCCGTGGTCATCGATTTCTCCAAATACCTGAACGGCATCAACGAACTTGATCCCGTCGGGCGCATGGCACGCGTGCAACCCGGCATCGTGCTCGACGCGCTGCGCAACGAAGCCGAGAAGCACGACCTGACCTTCGCGCCCGATCCCGCCACGCACAACCGCTGCACATTGGGCGGCATGATCGGCAACAACTCCTGCGGCGTACACGCGCTGATGGGTGGCAAGACGGTCGACAACATCGAAGAACTCGACATCCTGCTCTACGACGGCACGCGCATGACCGTGGGCCGCACCTCTGAGAGCGAACTGGAGCAGATCATCGCCGCGGGCGGCCGCAGGGGCGAGATCTACGCCGGACTCAGAAGAATACGAGACACGTACAGCACGCTGGTGCGCGAGCGCTTCCCAAACATTCCGCGGCGGGTCTCCGGCTACAACCTGGATCAACTGCTGCCGGAAAACGGTTTTCATGTCGCGCGTGCGCTGGTAGGCAGTGAAGGAACATGTGTCACCATTCTCGAGGCGCGGTGCGAGCTGAAGCAAAGTCCGCAGTTTCGACGCCTTGTCGCGCTTGGCTTTGAAGACGCCTTTATCGCGGCGGACCACGTGCCGCAGGTGCTCGAACACAAGCCCATCGGCCTCGAGGGCTTTGATGGCTTGCTGGTCGAGTTCATGCAACGCAAGAACCTCGCGTCCGACGACGTAAAGCTGCTGCCGGAGGGACGCGGCTTTCTGCTCTGCGAGTTCGGAGGAAACTCCGATGCAGAAGTCGATGCAGGGGTGGAGCGTCTTACAGCGGCTGCGCAGCAGTACAGCGGCCGGCCGGTTGTCGCTTGCTACACGCAGGAGGAAGCCGCACGCGTGTGGAAGGTGCGTGAATCCGCGCTTGGCGCGAGTGTCTTCGTTCCGGGCGAGAAGAAGGGCTGGGAAGGATGGGAAGATGCCGCAGTCGAACCGAAGTACCTTGGCAGCTATCTTCGCGACCTTTTCCGGTTGTTGGATGAGTATGGCTACCGCACGCCCATGTACGGCCACTTCGGTCAGGGTTGCGTGCACCTGCGCATTTCGTTCGAGCTCCACACGGCAGAGGGTGCCGCTGCCTACCGCGAATTCCTCGATCGGGCGGCGGACATTGTATTGAAGTACGGCGGCTCCTTTTCAGGAGAACACGGTGACGGACAGGCACGCGCCTGCCTGCTGCCAAAGATGTTCGGCCAGGAACTGATGGATGCATTCGTGCAGTTCAAGCAGCTTTGGGACCCTGCAAACCGGATGAATCCGGGCAAGCTGATCGACCCTGTGCGCGTTTACGACGCCATCGAAAACCTGCGCATGGGTCCCGGTTACACACCCGCAAAGCCGAAGACGGAGTTTACCTACCCGCGTGACAATGGCTTGTTCGTCGAGGCCACGGAGCGCTGTGTTGGCGTGGGTGCGTGTCGTCGCCAGGACCACGGCACCATGTGCCCCAGCTACATGGCCACGCGTGAGGAGAAGCACTCTACCCGCGGACGCGCGCACCTGCTGTGGGAGTTGATGCAGGGCAACACGCTGCGCCAGGGCTGGAAGAACGAAGCCGTACACGAGGCGCTCGACCTCTGCCTCTCCTGCAAAGCGTGCAAAACGGAGTGCCCCGCGCAGGTGGACATGGCCACGTTAAAGGCGGAATTTCTCGCACACCACTACGAGGGCAGGCACCATCCGCTGTACCACTACGCCTTCGGCTACATGGACAAGCTCGCCGGTATCGCCGCCATCGCACCTTCGCTCGCGAACCTGCCCATGAAGGTGAAACCGATCGCATCGCTAATGAAGTCGGCGCTCGGCATCGCGGAACAGCGCGAGCTTCCCGCGTTTGCAAGCAAGAACTTCCGTGATGCCTGGAACAGCAAACATGCATGGAAGCCGCAGAAAACCGACGTTCTGCTGTGGGCCGATACGTGGAACAACTACTTTCACCCACAGGCGCTGCATGCAGCGGCAGACCTGCTGCAGCAGGCCGGTTACACGCCACAAACGCACAGCCATCACGTCTGCTGCGGGCGCCCTCTCTACGACTTCGGTTTTCTTGACGAAGCAAAGCGCTATCTGCGCCGGGTGCTGCATACGTTCGCACCGCAGATCGAGGCAGGCCTGCCCGTGGTGATGCTCGAGCCAAGCTGCGCGACCGTGTTCCGAGACGAACTGCTGAACTTCTTCCCGAACGATCAACGTGCACAAAAGCTCAGCAGGCAGACCATCATGTTGAGCGAAGCACTTGTCCGTAAAAATTGGGAACCACCCAAAATGCCGGGGCGCAACATCCTCGTGCACGGCCACTGCCACCAGAAGACGCAGCTCACCATGAAGGACGACATGGGCCTGCTCTACAAGACCGGAGCTACCGTCACACTGCTCGACTCCGGCTGCTGCGGCATGGCCGGCCCGTTTGGCTTCGAGAAGGACAAGTTCGAGGTATCACAAACACTTGCGGAGCGCGTGCTGATGCCCGCCGTGCGCGCCGCCGCGGTGGACGACATCGTGGTCTCAAACGGCTTCAGTTGCCGGGAACAGGTCCATCAGAACAGCACCCGGCGGGTAATGCACTTGAGCGAGGTTCTGGCTGGTCAAACCCGTATCGCGGGCAGGACCGCTTAGACCGTTTTACGTTCAGGTGTGCGTACTACGTGTCGCGCCTACAGCTCGAACGGAAGGATGGCATGTTCCTGGGCCTTTGACCCAGGCTGTGATGTGATGGCCGCTGGCACTGAACCACACCTGGAGGTAAAACGGTCTAGAAGCTGTATCGCAGTCCTGCCTCAACGCGACGCCCGTTGTCCGCGGCGTACGGTGCCCCAAAGAGGGGCGAACCAAGAACACTCCCGACCGAGGTCACATTCGTGTGATTGATGAAGTTGGAAGATCGAATGTTCGCCGACAGGGTCTGCTGGTGCTCGGCCTTGGGATTGTGCGTCAGCTTGAACGAACGCGAGAGGTTGGCATCCAGAGGAATGTTCCAGGGCAACACGCCTCGGTTGCGTCCGAAGACTCCGGGGCCGCCGGAGGCGACCAGCATGCCATATCGGGTCGCGATCGCGCCGGGTGTGCCCGGGGCCGCATACTGCGGACGGTCGTTGAAGTTGCCGTCGCCGTTGTTGTCGAAGCCCGTAGTGATGTTGTAGTGCTTGTCGCCCTCGGCGTAAAAGTCATTGCTCAGTTGCAGCTTGTAAGGCAGGTTCAGGCTCGCGTTGCCGAACAGTTGCCACGCGCCGTTGTCGCTGCGCCGCGCGAACTCTCCTGCGTCTGAACGCGGGTTCTGTGGTGTGAAGAAGGTATCGTCGTTCGTGTCGTCGTACTGGTTGATGTGGACGCCGCCCGCAAAGAACTGAACGCGCTTCAATGCATGGTTCTCCACGCCGATGAAAATGAAGTCGAGCCTGCCCTGCCCGCTGCTCTGCACCTGCAGCAGGTTCAGGTTCGGCGCAAATGGCCTCGGGCCGTTGGGTGAACCGTTCAGCGGAGCATTCACGTTGTTCGAACGCGCGTAATTCCAGAGTCTGCCAAAGCCGAGGTCGGTCATCAGGCTGAATCCGTGAGGCAGGGTGCGGGTACCGCCGATGTTGTACATCGCGTAAAGCGTGTCCGACAGCTTGGGCGCAAGACTGCGAGCTGAGAAGATTGTCGTCGCATTCCCGGAGAAAGGCGCTCCATACGCAGGACTGTAGACCGTTTGCGTGATGCGGCTGGTGCCGTCTTCACGCTGGATCTCGGCGAACTCGTCCGGGCTGATCCTGCCGCCAAACATACCCGCGTGGGCGTGCACCGTCCACTTCGGGTCCTTGCCCGGACCCCACACAACGCCCAGGCGCGGTGTCAGCACATTCGCAAACAGCGGCTTGTTTTGGATGTAGTAGCGCAAACCAGCCGAGACCATCACACCATGCGGCAGCTTCCAGTCGTCCTGCACAAAGAGCGCCGCGCTGGTCTGGGAGAAGTTCACCTGCGGGTCGCCCGTAACGCCGGTGAAGGCCGTTGGGATTCCGCCCGCCAGACCCGCGCGAGCGCGCCGGTACTGCTCCAAGCCAGAGATCGTTGCGGTCTGTCCCGTGACGGGATTGTTGTTCGCGTCCAGTACGGGAGCGGTGCCACCGCCGAAGATGTAGGTGCCATTAAAGCCGCTGGTCAGCCTGCGGCGCTCGCGGTTCTGAAAAAACTGAAGACCCGCTTTGATGGTATGGTGCGACGTCGTCAGGATGGCATCGTCATCCACCTCAAGCCGAAGCTCCGCGATGTGCTGCGGCCCGAACGACGAGCCGCCGCCTGTAAATGCACCAGCTACCTGCACCTGTGGGGCTGTCGATGCGGGAGTGTCGTTCTGGCCATCCCAGCGCAGGCTGGCACGCGCCTCGTGCATGAGCTGGGCGCTGATGGTGCTGATGTTTGAAACGCGCAGCGTGTGGTCGTACTGCTGACTATCGAAGCCCGATTCCTGCAGGCCCGTGCCACCCACGCCCACGTTGCGCAGGTTCGACACGGAGCCCGTATAGCCGACGATGAACGTATTTCGCGGGGTCAACTGCCAGCTCACCTTGGCCGTTGGCTGCCATAGCCGCTGGGGCGTGGCCACATTTGCGATCACGCTAACGGGTGCGCCGGAACTGCTCAGACCGATGGCGTTCACGACTGCAAAGTTGTCGATGGCACGGTACTCGAGCGAGGTGAAGAAGTCGCTCACCTGCCTGCGCAGCGGACCACCGAATTCAAAGCCGTACCGCTGCTTGCCAATCGCAGCCTTTGAGGTGGAGAAAGGATCGCGCGCGTTCTCCCACGGGCTACCGTTGGTC
>CALMAP010000103.1 GCA_937859825.1 uncultured Terriglobus sp.
GGGAAGATGACATTTTTCCATACATCAATCGCCGGGACTATGCTCCGACGATTTACCCTCCTGTCGCGCAGATGCTGTTTTTCTGTGCCACTTGGTTTTCTTCCACGCTGGTCATGATGAAGCTGGCGTTCCTGGGGCTGGAATGCGTCAGCACTGCGGCCCTGGTCAGGCTGGTGCAAGCAATGGGCCGCCGCCGCGACGAGGTCATCCTGTACGCGTGGAGCCCGCTTTGCATCTGGGAGATCGGCTCCAGCGGTCACATCGACGCCGCGGTCATCACCGCGATCGTGCTTGCCTTGCTCTTCCGATACCAGCGACGTCCGGTGCTTACCGGACTGGCACTTGGGGCTGCGGTCATGCTGAAGTTCTATCCGCTGCTGCTCTTTCCGGCACTGTGGACGAGGCGCGACTGGAAGATGCCTACTGCCCTAACGGCAGTGATCGTAGGTGGGTACGCGGTGTACTCCAGCGTCGGCATGAAGGTCTTTGGGTTCGCTGGAGGGTATGCCGCCGAGGAGGGCATGAACTCGGGATCACGCTACTTCCTGCTGGACGCGGCACGCCACCTGCCGGGGCTGCACAATCTTGGAACGGTGCCTTTCCTTGCTTTCAGCGCACTCTGTTTCCTGCCGTTGCTGGTCTGGTGCTGGCGACGCAACCAGATGCCGGGTTCCGCCTTTATCGCTCCGGCGATGGCGCTCGCAGTCGCGCTGATGCTGTTGTTTTCGCCGCATTACCCGTGGTATGTACTTTGGCTCGTTCCATTTTTGGTACTGCTACCGAGTCTGCCTGCACTGGTGTACGTCTACAGTGTTTTCTATTGGCTTACCACGCAGTACGCCGAACCCGGTCCGAAGATGTTTTTCGCCAATACGTGGATTTACGGAGCAACGTGCGTTGCGTTTGTGTTGGTGCTAGGACAGCGGCTTTGGAAGGATCGTGGCAGGGCAGGACGGCCAGCGTGACCCTGCAGGCATCGGTCATCATTCCCGCACTGAATGAAGCGGAGTCAATCGGCTTTGTCGTGGGTGAGATGCCCTGGGGGCGGATCGCTGAATGCATTGTGGTAGATAACGGCAGCACCGACGCCACTGCTGCCATTGCCTCCGAATCAGGTGCGAAAGTGGTGACATCCGAGCGAGGTTACGGTGCCGCCTGTATGGCTGGAGTAAATGCGGCGGCCGCAACGAGCGACATTCTCGTCTTCATGGATGGCGATGGCGCAGATGTCGTCGATCATCTGGAGGAACTGGTCGCCCCAATTCAGCGCGGCGAACGGGATTTTGTGATCGGAACGCGACTCGGATCCCGTAAACGGCAACCCGGGTCGATGCTTGGTTCGCAAGTGTTTGCGGGATGGATGGTTGGTCAGATCATCCGGCTGGTCTTCCGCTTTCGCTACACCGATATGTGCGCCTTTCGCGCGATCCGGCGGAGTTCGCTAACGCAATTGGATATGCAGGAACGCACCTACGGCTGGAACCTGGAGATGCAGATTAAGGCGGTACAGCACGGCCTGCGTATTCTTGAGGTTCCGGTTAGCTATCGTCTCCGCTACGGTGGAGTGTCCAAGGTCTCAGGTGATCTGAAAGCATCATTCCGGGCTGCGGTGCGCATTTTGCAGGTGTTACTTCGCGTCACGGCGCAGGGTCGCAAAGCGTTCTGAGCGTCTTCGCACCACCGAGCAAAACTTCTTTTATAAAAGTGCGTCTTTACCGCTGTGGGCGGCTGACTGTGGGCCGCCCGATGAGGTTTTGAGATGCGGAATCATGAATGGTTGCGGGCGGCTTGTGCACTGAGTCTGGCTGCTGTAATGGCGAGCGGGATATCCGCACAGAAGACATCCCTGAGCGATGCTCAAGTGGAAGCCAATGTGCTTAAGGCAATGGCAGCCGACACGCGGCTGGCGAATCAGCC
>CALMAP010000104.1 GCA_937859825.1 uncultured Terriglobus sp.
GTACCTGTCTTTTGTTCACGTTTCCGGCGGGAACCACTTACACTGGAAACTCAACCCTGGAAGGGGTGGAGTGTCATCTTCTCCATGTGCGAAGCGCATCGCTTTTGTTCTTGTCGTTGCCGTTGCTGCTGCATTTGCTGTTGCTGCTGTAGTTGCTGTGGCTGTTGCTGTGCCGTGACGCAGCGCGTCACTTGATGCAGGGGGCGCCAGTCCCCTGCATCAACGCACTTCAGTCTGCCGCTACTTGGCTGGCTGGCTTGGGTCCCCGCCGTACGCCTGTGGGCTCCGTGGCGGGCCTTTTGATGCGAAGCTGAGGAGTCACCTTGGGGTCTGTGGAGCGGAACTTCTGGAAGTCTGAATCCTTGGAAAAGGTGTACTCAAGAGCCTTATTTACCACTTCATCTGGAAGGCATTTGACGAAGGCCGCATACTGGTCAACCTGTTTTGCGGTTGACTCTTCAAGTGAGCAGGTGACGGTGACTTTGCGGACTTGCTTGATGTCGAGCAGGGGCATGGACTGTTCCTCCGGGACTGCTGGTTAGGCTGCGTGAGTGGGGATAGTGGGCGTTTCGGTGTGGTCGTCAGCGCGGTAAAGGTCGTCGGTCTCGAAGCTCTGAGAGGCAAAGTCGTAGCCGGTCACAGCAATCAGCTCGCGCACCCTGCGCCTGCCGCTGGGGAGCCGTTCGCAATACAGAACGAAGTCGATGGCATCGGCGGTCTCTGAGCGGATGAAACTGTGGTTGATATTCGGGCGAGCACTGAGGGCAAGGTTCGATAACCTGCTGAGTGCATCCCACGCCGATTTCGCGTGTAAGGTGGTGAGCGTTCCGCCGTGGCCGGTGTTCATCGCCTGCAACAAATCATTGGCGCACTCGTCACGTATTTCACCGAAGATGATGCGGTCGGGCCGGTGTCGCAACGCTGCTGCCAACAAAGCACTTGGGGTGATGGCTACCTGACCTGGAATAGCATCGACGGCCTCCCAGCGGGGCGCGTTCGGCTGGAGCACACGAAGCTCTGCGACTTGTTCAATGATGATGAGTCTGTCTGACAGCGGTACGTGGTCGAGGATGGCTTTCATCAGAGTGGTTTTGCCGCTGCCGGTTCCGCCCGCGATGATGCCGTTCTTCTTCTGCAAAAGAAACTCGACAACCTTGTCCCGTACCTCTCTGGGCATGCTCCCTCTCTCAATCAGTTGTTCGGTCGTAAACCACTGATTGAATTTGCGAATGGTGAGCGTGGGACCGCCGATTGCGGACGGCGCTCCGACCACCGCCACACGTGAGCCATCCGGCATCCTGGTATTCAGGATTGGGTTCTGGTGGGTGAGGTCCTGGCCCATCATGCGCGCTACGCGCTGGATTGCTGCTTCAAGGCGTTCGCTGCTGTACTCGTCCTGCAGCGGGATATGCTCGATGACCCCGCCCCGGTCGGCGTACACGCCGGTCGTCCCGTTCACCATCAAATCGCTGATGGTAGGGTCAAGAATCAACGTCTGAAGGTCCTCGGTAAAGAACGGCAGAACCTTCTCCCATCCGCTCTCGACGCTCAACGGCTCACCTCCGGCCGGAAAGTGGAACCCTGGCCTACCAGCGGATCGACGGACACACGGTTTTCGTGGAATTCGGTGATGGTCAAACCGAGCGGATTGATCGTCTCGTACTGCGGATTTGTCTTCGCCTGCTCGCTCACCTGGGCGGGATTCAGGTAGTAGGTGAACGACGCCATCCAATGTTCGGTGCGCGGCTTGCTGGAGGTACGTGCCGAGTAGATAAGATCGAAGGTTTCGAGCGCCGTTCCACGCGAGAGGATCGTGTTCTCAACCTTCTCCTGGGTCATGGATGTGATGGTCACGTTGTTGACCTGGACCTCGCTCTGCTCCGTCTGTCCGCTCGTCACCTGAGTGATGAGGTGGTTTGCGTTGTCCTGGGCGATGAGCTGGGACGCTAATGCGGAGGAGAGAAAGTAGTAGTTCATGGGGTATTTCTTCGCCATCGTCTCGCGATTGATCGTGTGCCGATAGCCGGTCCAGTCCGTCAAGTAGGTGCGTATTTCACCCTCGCACGGGCTGTAATTCAGGTCGGTGTACTGGATCGCCTGTGCCCGGCCCGCCTCGTCAATGCGGATGTAGCGGTTGACGACGGGTCGGTGAGAAACCGCGACCAGACCGCCGCACAGCAAAAGCGAGATACCTGCGAGTGCGCCGATCGCAATCTTTGCCATGCTGCGCTCGCTGTACTGCGCGGAATAGACCTGATTACCAACCCGGTCGGCTTCGACGTGCTGACGTGCTGTGAGCGTGCTATCGGGGAAAGCGATGTGTGAGGACACTTGGGTTCCTTTCCTGGTTTGCATGAATGGCCGTGTATACGCGGACGATGGTGGAGATGAAGGCAAAAAGGAGGAGGGCAAGAATCAGAAACCTTCCGAGTGGCCCTGCTTTTCTGTAAAGCAATCTCAGAGTGAACATGGGTGTCCTTTACGCTGCGGCAAGAAGTGCGCCGATCTTCTCTGCGGTTTCACCGAGCTTGCCAGCAAGACCAGCCCCGCCGCCGAAGATCATCTGCGTGACGCTTGGAATGAGGAACATATTGAGGATGAACGCGACGAAGATCGTGGTGAACGGAATCAGGTTCGCAAGCCACATGGCGATGCTGTAATCACCGTGGAATGTCTGGGTCATGAAGCCGGTAAGGAACTGAGACCACACGAAGATGAAGGCAGCGGCAACTGCTCGAATCATCGCAAGCGATAGAAGCACTTCCACGAAGTGGAGAAACTTGCCCCGAAACGTCTCTGTTAGGTACAGCGGAATCATCAGTGGGCCAAACAAAGCGGCTACGCCATAGAAGATGAAAGCGCTGCAATTGATGAGGAAGATGAGTCCGGAAGCGATGCCGAGTAGCCCTTCGACAAAGTAGTAGCAAATGGTCTGCAAAGGGGCCAGGACGGTGGGCATGGGCGTGTTGTGGCCCGCGGCCGCAATAAGGGCCGTCATCTGGTTCAATTGCGTCTGGTCAAGAATCTGCGAGATGGCGGCAGCAATGTAGGAGAACATGCGATTGAAACCAAAGCTCGCGCCTGGGAGATTGTTCACCCAGTAGTGTTCCAGCACGAGGCAGAAAAGGAACCGGAACAGGAAGGTTCGGAGCTCGTCCAGGCTGACCGTCCGGTGCCCTCCCATATGCACAGACCACGAGGACATGCGGACCGCTATTCCGATCAGGATCATGGTCGCAATAAAGGTGAGCAGGATCATCCCGAAGCTCGACAGGGCTCCACCGTTCTGCGTCGTGAGATTGGTCAAGTCCTGAGTGAATTGGGCGAGCCAATCGACTGCTCCGGGTGTGGTG
>CALMAP010000105.1:0-1146 GCA_937859825.1 uncultured Terriglobus sp.
GCAGCACCGCGGCCTGCACGGTGTCCAGCCGGGAGTTCCAGCCGACCTCATCGTGAAAGTAGCGGCGGCGCATGCCGTGTGCCCGCAGCATC
The DNA here is from genome assembly GCA_937859825.1 of uncultured Terriglobus sp. GTDB lineage: Bacteria > Acidobacteriota > Terriglobia > Terriglobales > Acidobacteriaceae > Terriglobus. The sequence goes on from CALMAP010000105.1 coordinate 93, forward strand.
TTTGCTCGTTCGGCGACGTCTGCCGACCGGAACGTCGTCAGACCCGCGTCTCCCCAGGCGCTGAGGTTCTTTGTCGGGTAGAACGAAAAGGCCGCGGCATCTCCCAAGGCTCCGGCGTGCGCGCCGTTCCACGACGCACCAAATGCCTGCGCGGCGTCTTCCACCAGCAGCAACTCCTTCGGTGCGCATACCGCGGTGAGTGCATCCCAGTCAGCGCACTGCCCGTACAGATGCACGGGCATCACTGCGCGCACGTCAGGATTTATTGCAATGGCCTCACCCACTGCCGCAGAGGAGATGTTGAACGTCAGGGGATCGATATCCGCGAGAACGGGCCGTGCATCTGCACGGAGGATGCTGCTGACGCTGGCGAAGAACGTGAACGGTGTGGTAACTACAGCATCTCCCTTGCCGATGCCCAGCGCCGCCATTGCCAGCCAGAGAGCGTCTGTGCCGCTGGCGCATCCGGCGGCTTCCGCGGCACCGGTGATCGTGGCGATCTTTGTTTCCAGTTCGGCGACTTCGCGACCCAGCACAAAGCGTCCGCCGGCGCACACATCCGCTACAGCTGCGCTGATTTCCGCACCGACGGTTGCAAATTGACGGCTCAAGTCGAGAATGGGAATGGGCGGGAGAGCGACGCGGCTGTCAGACATCACAGACCATCCTAGGCGATCGCCCGTCTCACCGCGAAATCTTACCGTACAGAGGAACAATTCGGCAGGTTTCTGCGTCCTAGAGTGTGGACCTGCGTGACTCAGGACTTCTGTGGACGACCGCACAGAGAATTCTGCGTCTAAACAGGATGTGGCCCGTTCCGAAATGGAATGTGCGTTTGCACTTGCCACAGTGCCGGGCTTGCCCGTATTGTTTTGGGTCTTAAGAGCTTTCGCTCTTGTACTCAACCGAAGTAGAGCACACACGGTGCCCTGCGGAGGTTTTTGTAAGAGGCAGTTCACAACCGCGGGTGGCACAAACACGCGCATGTAAAGGGAGATCGGCACAGTATGGATTCCAAGCCGGCACAAAATATTCAGGACACCTTCCTGAACAC
>CALMAP010000105.1:1156-1845 GCA_937859825.1 uncultured Terriglobus sp.
AGCTGGGTCAGCTGCGCCACCGTGAGCAGGCCGGCGCCCCGGGCCGCGCTGGAGGCGGCCACCAGCCACGGGTTCGGCCAGTCCCGCTGCAGCGCTCCCGCACGCACGCCGGTACGCGCGAAGGTGCGTCTGAGGGTGTTGGAGCCATGGGTGGCACCGTAGGCTCGTAAGGCGGACCTCTGAACTTCTCCTCTGGATCGAATACGCCAGCCCCTTCGCGGGCCGGACGCAGTCTGCTGGAACGCACAGCGGCTGCGCATCCGCGCCCGGAGGACGGCTATCTTACAGAAATCCCAAAGGAGCGCGCGGTCCTTGTTGCCGTGGAGATCACCGGCGAAAGGCGCAAGCTTACCGCAACAGCTCTCCAAGCGCGTCAGGCCGCCAGTATTCTCGACGATGACGAGGATGACGTAACGGCTTCCACCGGGCTTGATTTTGAGGCCGCGCTTGCCGAGTTCCGGGAACTGGCCACATCAGCCGGTGCGGAAATCGCTGCTACCGTGGTGCAGAAGCGCGGCAAGCCGGACGCCGCAACGCTGATCGGTCCCGGTAAGGTTGAGGAACTGGTGGCGACGGTTGAGAGCTCCGGCGCGAACCTGGTGCTGTTCGACCATGACCTTACACCGTCGCAGCTTCGTAACCTGGACAAGGAGTTGCCGTGCCGCGTCATCGATCGTACGCAACTGATC
>CALMAP010000106.1:0-9660 GCA_937859825.1 uncultured Terriglobus sp.
ATATAGGCATGTCGGGATGCCGTCGTTGAACGTGATGTCGACAGAACCTTCCTTGGTGAAACCCTGTTGGCTGTAGTCGGCGTGAATGCGGCGAGGTCTGCCCTCGCCGTCCGGATCGCCAACCATGCTCGCACTGTTCAGGCCTTGGTAACGATTTAGCATCCATCCCGCAGCATCTGCACTGATAAGATCTTGTACAAGGCTACGCACGTCCAGATCACTTGCCAGCGTCGTATGGCTTCGGTCGGGGACATAGCCCGGCAGGTGCAACAGATCCTGCCCAAGTGATAAGCGGGTCATGTTTTGCTGGAGGCGCGCCAGCGCCTTACTGTTGCAGCCGTTCTCCTCAATCAACTGCGGGATGTCCTGATCCAGAGTTGCCTTGCTCATAACGGTACTGCCCAGTGTGGAGAAGATACCTAGAGGGTTTGTAAAAGCTTGCTTCATATAGTCCTGCGCGAACGAGATTTCGGCGAGCTTCGCTGCTCCCTCTTCGGCCGCGTAGGCACGCGGATCGGCGTAAGCAGGTGGGTTATAAGCGCGCGTTTCCCAATTCGCGCATTCGGTCGTGGTGCTGAAGTACCAGCCGTTGTAGGTGGTGTAGTGGTCGTGAGCCGTACAGTACTGATAGGTCATTTGCACTCGATTGGGCGGAAGTGCGCTAGAGCATGTTTGGCCGAAGGAAATCAAATACTCTTCGAACATTTTGGTAAACAGGACGTTGCTGCGGGACATGCCTGCGGAAAATGCGTCCCCCTTATAGATTCCGCGAAATAGATCCGCATTTTGCAGACCAGCAACTTTCAAACTAGACAACACGATGTCACCGCGTGCTGTTGCTGCGCTCTCCTCACGGACTTCTTCCGCATGGCGAGCCTCTTCGGCGCGCTCAGTCAGCAGCTTGGCCCGAGTTGTGCGCAGAGAGATAAGGTCCTTCCATGTTCCGGTTTGCCGGTCTGCTGGCAGAGTAAACAAGTCGTCATACATGGTTGCGACGGCTGACGGATCCTGACTAGCTTCGATTTTCTGCCTTAGCTGAGGTGCCATGCGTGCAAGCACAGCCTCGCGGCGGGCAAGGTATACATTGGCAACAGCAGCGGCCTCCGGCGGAGCCGGTGGCTGTAGAAAGACGCTCTGAAAGTTGACGAACCATCCAGAACCGTCGGTAAGCCCCTGCTGCGTTGCTGGAAATGATGATGCTTTGGTCTGCTCAGGTGGAAGCAGTTGCCGCAAAACCGCAGCGTGACGGTCTTCCAGCTTGGCCTTTAATTGTGTCTGCTGTTCTGACGGCATCGCCGCAAATAGTGTGCTGTATGTACTAGGTGCATCTCGCAACTGCTTGGCCGCCTGCGGACTCGGCGACGCGTTGAGCAGCGGCTGGATTTTTGCCTCCACCGCCACACTGGCAGAGCGCGCCACTGCGTCCTTTATCACGCTCTCGAAGCGAGCCTTTTCGCTAGGCCAGACGAGGGCTAGATCATCCTTTCGCTTGGCCGACAGTGTTGTTGCCCGGTCATAGGTGTCCGCGGTCGGTGGTGTGCCTGCGAGCGACTGCTCATCGGCCTGCAGCGTTGCCCGTGCTGCGTCAAGACGGCTCAACGTCGGTATCAACTGACTCGGAGACAACGGGCCCATGCCTGCATTGCCGGGCAGGAACGGTGGGCTGAATACCTGCAAAACCACCATTTGAGGTCCATATAACCGCTGATTCGTGCAAGGGATAAGGTGCATGCGGAAGAAGTCACGTCGCTCTGCGTCAGACAGTTTCAGGTAGGACACACCGAACTCTTTCTGAAACACTGCGTCCGCGAAGAGCGGCACGGCCATCTGCTGAACCCGATTGCTCATCGTATGGCCCAAGTCCGCACTAGGGTATTCCTTCTGCAAAATCCCAACCCACTCAATCGTTTTTGGGCAGACGCGGTCCGGATCGGGTCGTTCGGGACGGCTTGCTGGTCCTGCTGGACGGTTATTCTGCCGAGGGTCACCGATGGTGATGCCGCCGGGGAGGCGGATTACCTGCGCGAAGAGCGACAGAGAGCCATTCACTAGCAGTACCATTACTGCAACGCGCCAAGCCATTTGAATGAATCTGTTCATAGCGTTATACCTCACGCCTACACTGACAGAAGAGTGAAGGGACAAGCGGCTAAATATTGCTAAAGCTAAGGCTGTTGCGGTTTCGAACTACTTAACAGTGCAAGCGGCTCCATTCAATACGGCTGTTTGTGTGTTCGCCGTGGGTGCGGAGGAGGGTTCCTTCGCCTGTTGCTGTCGTTCTGTGTCAAGCTGCTGCTGGACCAGCGCAAGCTGTTGCCGCTGCTTATCCAGGTCGCTGAAGGCTTCCAGGCACTGCGTTCGGAGCTGGTTCCGTGCAATAGTCTCCAGCATGGGCGCGCGCTGCACCTGCTCAGTCCAGGCGCGGAGCTTGGCGGCCAATTCGTCCTGCCCATCATGCACACAGCGCGTATACGTTTCCATGGCCCCACCTAAGTAACCCAGCACATCTTTAGTTTGGGGCTGGGGAGAAGTACGGAGGACTGGTGACGCCAAGTTGGTGAAGTCCAGAATCTCCAAGCCGACTGCTGCGGTTACGTCCTGAATCACCAGCTCCTCTCCAAGGCTGCCGAAGGCAGGCGGAACCTGTTGACGGATGTCTGCTTCCGTCGAAGTCCTCCACCTCGCCCAATCTGCCTTGTATACGGCAAACTCTGCTTCGCGCAGGTTCAGGTCCTCACGGTCCACGTGTTTCTGCATGCGAAGGTACTGGAGCAGGGCGCTCCCGATGAGAGGATCTGGCAGGCTAAGAGCGGCAAGACGCGGTCGGTAGAGAACCTTGATGTTGGGCAGTCCCAACGCCAAAGGTAAGCGTTTCTCCACAACACGCCGGATGCAAACTTGGCGGGCCAGCGCGTCGTGTTCTTCCGCCGGGAAAGCATCGGCTGGACGTTCGGAGGGAGCAAAGGAAGGCGCTTTCACAGCTTCGCAGCTCGCAGAGTCAGTCCAACCCTTCTTCTTGATGGCTTCTGTTTGTGCCTGAACTGCCGTTTCGCCGGATTTGACCGCAGCCTCCAAGGTTGCTTTGCGGCCCCGCTGAATTTTGTTTATGGAGTTTGCCGACACCGTCGCTCCCCAGTCAGGGACGGCAAAGTGCTCCGTGTCGGCGTCCCCGGAGCGAGATTTTCGAACGGGAATCCGTCGGCCGTTTGTCACCTGCAGGTAGAGGCACACGTTGCCTGTGGGAACTGCTTCGAGCACATCCGGCAGGTGCAGCGTCACTGAGGGGTCAGTAGCCATAGCCGGCCGGCCTGCATCTAGCTTTTGCACGACGCGTCCCTGACGCTCGGTGACGTACTCGGCGAAGAGCTGCACTCCTGAGGAAGACATCTGCCCGCTCCAGGGGTGTTTCGGATCCCAGCGGAAATTCAGCGTTTGCCCAGAGAGCGTCAGCTTTGTTCCAAGGGTGTCGCTGCTCTGTGCCGGAAGCAGCCTCGACGCGAGGGCCGCCCCCAAGAGCAGGGCAGCGGCACGGCACCACTGCATCCCTAGTTGGTTGGCGACGGCCCGTTTAATAGAAGTGCTCCCCACTGTGTCACTTGATCTCGGGAGTGACATAGCCCCTCCGCTCTAGCTCGGATTCCGAAAGGGTACTGGTCTCGCGGATGCTTTCCATGTACATCATGCGTAGCATCTCCAGCGCGGTGTCGGCGCGTTGGCCGAGGTCTCTGCGGCTTTCTAGCCAGTGGATGGCTGACGCCATTTGCTCCCGTTCAATCCGCATCATGATGTCCTGCACAGCAGCACGACCTTCCGCCTCAATGCGGTTGATGTCCTGCTGTTCTTGCCGGCTGCCCGCATACGTGAGAGGCGGTGGGCGTAAGGTAGCCTCTTGCTCTAGGCGGTCCGGGTCTTCCTCTTCCGGTGGCTTTCGCGTAGGAACGAGTAGCGTGTTCTGAAAAACGCGGAGCATTTGGAAAGCCATCGTGCGGGCTTCACGTTGCTCCTCCCGGGCAAAATCGGCCAATCCTGTGTCCGGCTTGTCAGCCATCTCGCGGATTCGGTGATTGAAAGATTCAACCTGGGATGGCGCGTCCTTTTTCCAGGTCACCATTTCCTGCCACTTCGAGGCGGAATGCACTTGGTATGTGGCACCCGGATCGATGCTCCGGATCACCCCACCCATAAAGAACACCGTGCAGGAGCTGACGCAGGCTGAATGGAACGGAGTGGTATCAGGCAACTTTAGACGCTTCGCCAGATTAGGAACCCGCACTGGAATATGGGAATCACGCAAGTCCCGGGCCATCTCGATGGCGGCATCGACGAAGCCTCCGCCCGAGACGATCCAGACTTCGCGGATACCGGGTTCGCGTAGGTATCGACGAAAGGCAGCGGGGTCACCCTCATAGGGAGAGCCCTGAATCTGAACGAAGAAACTGTTCTCGTACTCCTCGCACGGGTCATCAATTTGATCACAATCGTAGAGCAAGAGGATCCTGTCGCTGCCCTTTCCGAGAAAGCGGAATTTGAGCGACCATCCAGGTATGGCACAGCAGAACAGACAGACGAGGCTTAGCCACACACGCATCATCTTCGCTCCCTCCGACTCCCGAAAATCGATCAAACGGTGAGTTGCGGTTTCCATTCGTTGGAAGGCGGCGTTCTGCAGAATTTGTTCAGGGCCGAATCGTTCTGGGCGCCTTCCGCTACGGTGTCCTTAAAGACAGTGCATTCTTTACCGTTTTCGGCCACCGTGGAGACGGGTGTTATGGTGCCGGTGATGTCCGGATGGTCTGGTAGGACATAGGTGGTTGAGTCTTTCGATTCGTGAGCCACTGCGTCGTCCAAGGCTTTCTGGCGGGCGTTCTGGTCATGCTCGGACATCCTGCTGTAAAGCGTGCCCGCCACTCGAAAGCCGCCATGACACAAGGCCATGGCGATCCCAATCTCAAATTGTCGCTTCTGCCCCTCGACGGAAATCCCTGTAGTTTTCGTTGCGGTCGCGGACAGGGCGCTCAATCTGTCTGAGAACTGTTTCGCCAAAGGACTGTTCGGCCTGCAGACCGCATATTCCAACGCCGACTTCTTAGGGTGCATTACGTCTCCCCAAGAAAACTGGCTACTTGCGGCATCAGCCTTCACACCGTTGCCGGTGCTCAATAGACCCAGCAACACAGCCCCCAATAACATGCGTACGCGCCCAGTCCGGATGACCCGTCTCATTCATTCTCTCCGTGTGCCGGCCTTCTTGAGGCCGACATGCGAAGACTAAGACAGGAACTGGTAAAGCGGGGTAAATAGCTGCTAATAGTTGCTAACGCGCTGTTTTCAAAATGTTTCTGACTATGGTTACGCGACGACAGCGATCAGGGTAGATGCGCCAACTGCTCTTTAACCTTGTGGTATTGCCGTAGCTCGTAGGGGTCGATGTCGGGATGAGTGAAGAAGTCGCCAGCTCGGGTGATGGCCTGTGCCGCGTCCTGACGGTTGTGTTCCAACAAGGCCACACGGGCTTCCGCGAGGTCGACCAGCGCGTCGTAGCCCCTGTCCCCAGTCTGCTGTGCGATTACGGCGGCATCTACCTGATGCAGTAGGGCGAGGACCGCCTGTAAAGACGCCCGGTTCGGCTGGGAAGTAGCTTCCTGCTCCGCCAGCATGCATTCCGCCAAGGCAAACCTGGCGCCGTTGTAGTAGCCGGGCATCGAGTTAGGACCTGGACCTGCTTCATGTACAGCCATTTGCGCCGTTCGAAGACCGGAGCGTAGCTGGCCCGCGCGACAGGAGAATAGCGCCGCATCGTTCAAACTGCCAATGCGAATGCGCGCGCCGGAAGGATTGCCGCTCTCCAGATTCGACAACCGCAGGTCATCGTCCACCGCTTCCGAATAACGTCCAAGCTGCGCTAACGATGCGGCACGGTTCGCGAGTACGCCCATGGTGTATTGGCTCTGGTCGCCCAGCAAATGCTGAAAACGCGGGTAATTTCTGTTGGCCTGCTCAATGGCCTCTTTATATTTCCCCTGCAGGAAGTACGCCTCCTGCAGGTAGATTTCATAGGACACCAGCATGGGGCTGTCGCTGCCGAAGCGCGCGGAAATTTCGTGGATGCGGTCTTCCGCCGCAGCCTGTAGCTTGGGGCCATCCTCGAGGCGTACATACAGGCCGCAGAGCCGGCCCTTGATCCAGAGCAGCAGCATGGGATCGAAGCCGCGTGTGTTCTCAGCGGTATGGATGCCGCGTTGCAACACAGGAATCGCTCTTGCGGGGTCCGCCTCCAACCCGATCAGTCCGCTTTCTACGAAGTCTTGAAGTGCCAGCACCTCGGAACTCGGGTTCCTGAGCTGATGAATGAGTGCCACCTGTTTATCGAAGTCACGGCGAGTTGCGGCCACGGCACCCGGCAGCAAACCGGAAAGACGTGCCGCATCGCGTTTAAGCTCGACAGCGATCGCACCTTGAGAAACCGGGCCCCCGACGGAACGATACTTCTCGGCAGCCATACGGTACTGCTCATCCGCTTCTACGAACTGCGTTCTCGCGCGCAGTCCATCCGCAATGGTCTCGTGGAGTCTGCCAGCTATCATAGGGTCTTGCGGAAACCGGCGTTCGATTTGAGTAACCGCATTTTGGATTGCGCTCGATAGCGTGAGGTCTACCGCATGATTAGAACCGGCGACCCCGGAGCCGGGATTGCTCTGCGCAAGCACGTCTTCAGACAGGAATGCGAGCATCGCTTCCAAAGAGAGATTCTCGCGTTGCGCTAGATTACGTTGGCGCACTGCGGAATAATAGAACCATCCACTGAAGAGTAGGCCCAGAGAGAGAGCAAGCAGCGCCGCCGCAATCCAAGGGCGTGCTGCACGCGCCCGGTCCAGATCGTGCTGTAGCTTTAGCGAATGGAGCCGAGCGCGTTCCCGTTCCTCTTCCACCTGCCGAGTTCGTTCCAAAGAGTGAAGTGACTCCGCCATGGCTGCGGCCGTGCGGAATCGCTCCTGTGGGTTCCGATGCGCTGCCCGTGCGATTTGCGTCTCTAACAGAGAGTCATTCACATACTCCTGCCAACCAGCCGTTGGGACGTGTGCAAAGTCACCTACAACGGTTTGGTACAGAATAATTCCAAGACTGTAGATGTCCGCCTCGACTGAAACCGAGCGACCCATCCGAAGTTCCGGCGCGCGATACATTTCAGAGTTTGACGTTGCAGAGCTATAGCCCTGCGGGTCGAAGACGTTATCCTCAATATCGATCTGCAGATCGCTGCCAAGAGCCTCGTCCAGTAGCGTCGAATCACCGAAGTCGATGAGAACCATTGCGTACTGACACGACACAGACGCGTTTCGCTCTGGCTTCTCTAGTTTTTGGCCAGCTTGCCGCCGCACAAGTATGTTGCTGGGCTTTAGATCGTTGTGCAGAATGCCTAGGGCGTGAGCCGTTGCCACAGAATCGCACAGTTCTGCCATCAGCACGATGCGATCACGGTGACTCATCGTGGTGAACTCGGACGTTTCAGCAAACGCCAGCAGATTCAGACCTACGTACTCCCCAGCCAGGTAGTAGGGGAGTTCCGAAAAGTTCCAGTCGTCTACGCGGCGCAGCGAGGCTACCGGTGCACCAGAACGACCCAGAAGACCAGCAACAGTCTCCTCACGCTGCAGGGTACGTAGCCGCACGCCATCCATGGCGAACTTGAATACGCGTTGTTCCGTAGAACCGTGATTGCTAGCAAGCCAGACTGGCCCATTATCCGGTCCGCCCAGCCTAGCAACTGCGATCCAATTCGTGTTTCGCGGAATACTCTCTCCAGTTTTCAACTGGAGCGTCGGTTCCGCCAGATCCTCCAACACGGTGAGGTGCACGGGGACGGTCATGCGGTACCCTTCCGCCGACACATTTTGAATCAAATCATCCGTTTCGCCGCCAAATGCTTTGCGCAGTTTGGAAATGGCAACCGTCAGTGATTGACGGGAAGCGTTGCCCCACACCAGCTTGATAATCGTCTTGGCAGGAACGACCCTCTCTTCATGCGTCAGCAACAGTTGCAATACATCCAAAGGTTTGCCCCGCAATTCTGATCGTTTTCCATGAACGATCAAGGCACGGCTGATCTCGACGTATTCACACCATCCGAATTGCCAGCGCCGGGACGTCTTTCCCATTTCGTTTCCTGATCCGAAGGAGTTGCCAACTCGCCACCTATGCACGCCTGAAGGAGATCTGACGCTGCAAAGGGGCAACTCGGAGTCTACGAAATTCGACAGAAGGTAGCCAAGCGCTGCTTGCAACCATTGGCATCCAGCTCGCTACAGCCATCGCGAGAATCGCGAAGGAAATGCCTAGTCGGACCATTGCTAACGCATGACCACAAGGGCCTTTTCAACCCCATTTCAACCCCAAATAAGAATTCGACGAATCTACTTTCAACGACTTACGACTCCTTAGAACACCCGACCACGCCGCCTAACTCGTTGATAATACATTACTTTGCCCACTCATAACAAAAAGGTCGTAGGTTCAAATCCTACCCCCGCAACCAATCAAATCAACAACTTTTGGGAGCCGTAAAAAGCTGATTGGCTCCCAATAAGAAAATCTGGGTTTCAGGCGCTCGCTTTCAACGGCTTGAGCACCATCTCCACGACCTTCCCATTCGCTTCCCGCTTCGATGACGACATGGCCTGTCCGTAAACGTTCATGGTCGTTTGAATCGAAGCGTGACGCATCAGTTCCTGCTGCACCTTCATTGGAGCTCCGGTCTCGTCCAGCCACGAACGATAGGTGTGGCGGAACGTGTGCGAGCCGATCGGTCCAAGTCCGAGCCGAACGCCAGCCGGACGGAGGTATCGCTTCTGGATCTCTGTCGACTTCGGTGTCATATTCAACTCTTCAACCATCCCTCGACAGCCATGGGCCGGATCTGTGTTGCCAGGTACGCCGCCCAGTGGGGGCGGGAATTTATTCGCGGCGTCGTGAGAAGTTGCAAGCCGTTCAGCGGCCTCGCTAGGATTCTCTGCCTGGACGGGCTGATCAGATCTTCAGCGTTGCTCAGGATTTTTTGCGTATTCGTTTTTCCTCTCAACATCAGTGCCGGGTTGTTCGCTGCGACAATCTGGACGTATAGAGAGCTGCTTTTACCGTAGACGGAACACTCGATGCTTCCCGAAGCAACGGTCCTCGCGTCCATGTCGTCTTGACGCTGAATCGCGCCGCACTACCTGCAGACATGCACGTGCTTGAACGCAATCGGCTCATTCGGTTGAACTTCGTTTCCTCGTAGTTCCGAATCAGCGATGGCTTTATGCAAGCGTGAAATGCAAAGGCGCACAGGGGAACTGGCTGTTTTCACCAACTCCCTGGACGACTTAGGACCATCAAGGAGCCGCTACCCTGCTGCGCCAGGGTCAACGCTCGGGTGTTTTAGCCTTTGAACATTTGCGCCTCTGACGATGTTCATGACCATCTTCATGGAACCCAGAAGACAGGAACGGCTCTTTGTTTCGGTTCGCCAGGATCACTCCGTTAACGATCTTCAACCCAACTGTTAACGCCGCGCACGAATCTGAATCGAGTTCGAACCGATCGTCAGCGCGCCGAATGAGCTCAAAGAGATCATCATGATCTTCCATCTCGAACCACAACTCTGAGATCCGGGCTTCTCCCCGC
>CALMAP010000106.1:9726-11612 GCA_937859825.1 uncultured Terriglobus sp.
GGAATGAGCCGTATAGTCCATTGCATTAAGATCAGCCAGTATCGTGGGACCGATTGGCTTCCACGAAAGAGCTTGCCTCGTCTGTTCACTTGAAGCCGTCATCGTTGCCGTCGTGAACTTGTTGAACCAGCTGAAATGGTCCGCCGCTTCCTCCTGGCTCAGGGACATCACTGGGATATGGAGATGTTTGCCAATTACTTCGGCGAACTGTCTGAGCGTTGGACCTTCCTCGGCCACCGCGTGATACTTCGCGCTTTTCTCATTTCTTTCGAGAGCAAGTCGATAGAGGCGCGCTGCGTCCGTCACGTGGGTCGCAGACCAGCGGTTCGAACCATGCCCAATGTAAGCGGATGACCTCTTCCTGCGGGCTATGTTGATCAGTTCCGACACGAGACCCTGCTTCTTCTCGTCATGAATTTGGGCCAGCCGAATTGTTATTACCCTTCCACCAACAGCAGCTACAGAGCTCGCCGCTTCCTCCGTTGCTGCTCGCGGAAAGATTTTGGAACTTTTCACTTTGTCGTGCTCCCGAGCAAGCTGACCTTCTTCCGGTTGGACTGCTCCGATTACCGAGGTGACGACCAGCGGTCGGTTCGAACCGGCTAGCGTGGACCCGAGTGCGTCGATGACTTTGCGGTCCCATTCACAACTTTGAAGAAACTTTGAGAAATCGTGGTTGAAGCCGGTGTGGACAACCGCTTCGCAGGAGTCAGCACCGCGGCGCAAGGTGTCCAGGTCTTCGAGGTCACCACGACGCGGTTCGACCCCGGCTTTTCGCAATGTGTTGTCCGACGATGCGGACCGCGAGAGGCCGACGACTTGGTGCCCTGCTCGCACGAACTCAGAGACGATGGTTGAGCCGATGAATCCAGTCGCGCCAGTGAGAAACAATCGCATCTAAAAACTCCTTGTTAGCGTTGGCAATAAGAGTAGCGGCGCTATAGAACCTGAGACGTGCCACTATCCAGCTGCATCTATAAGAGTGCCGAACCACGGAGACGATCTGTGTCGCAAGTCCAAACTTCTGGTTCGAGCGTCCAGGTGCTCCTATGGATCCTCTGTCTCAAGTACTGTCCTTGCTGCGACCTGAAAGTTACATATCCGGCGGATATGCTCTGCCGTCGCAGGTCGCGATCCGCTTTCCCGAACACCGAGGCATCAAGTGCTATGCCGTTGTTCAAGGTGAGTGCTGGTTGAAGTTGGAAGGCGCACCGAAAGCGCTCCGTCTCGCAACCGGTGATTGCTATCTGCTTCCGCCAGGACGCTCGTTTCGCTTGGCAAAGAGCCTTGACCTTCCTGTCATGGGGCTCGATAAAGCGAAAGCCGCAGGACTCTGGGACGGCACCGGACCAATGATCGACGACGACGAATGCTTCATCGTCGGCGGGCATTTTGCGCTGACAGGCAGCGATGCTTCTTTCCTTCTCAGCTATCTGCCCCCCGTTGTCCACCTGCAAGCTGAGTCCGACAAGATCTCACTCCATGATCTGCTTCAACAGCTTGAGATCGAGGTGCGGAACCCGCAGCCCGGTGGGTCCCTGATCGCTCAGCAGCTTGCTTGCACTCTCCTTATCAAGGCGCTCCGGTTGCACATGGGTGAAGAGGCAAACAAGGAGACTGGTTGGCTGTTCGCACTGGCAGATCAGCAGATGAGGCCGGCATTGACGAGCATTCATGACAATCCTGGACACCTGTGGACGTTAGAGGAACTGGCATCCCGGGCTGGCATGTCGAGGTCGTCTTTTGCCCAGCGTTTCCATGAAACTGTGGGCTCCACACCGTTCGAGTACCTTACGAAGTGGCGAATGATGATTGCTGCTGATCGGTTGCACAGTCCTAACAGTTCGATCACAACGATCTCCCGGTCGCTCGGCTATGAGTCTGAG
>CALMAP010000106.1:11622-14285 GCA_937859825.1 uncultured Terriglobus sp.
GCATTCGGGAAAGCATTCAAGCGAGTCATTGGCTGTTCTCCTAAGCAGTTCAGCCGTCGGGAGAAGAGCAAGATGCAATCTCCCGTGACGGATCACGTTTGGTAAATCTGGACGATCAAGCCAGAAACTTGGATTTACGCGCGATGAGAAGCGCGTAACGTTCCCCTTGAAGTTGACCATTGCGGTCAGCATTCGGCCTCTCGGCTCAGTGCTTTCCCCAATTAAGGAGAACAAGTCATGCGAATCTTTGTCACTGGCGCAACTGGGTTTATCGGCTCGGCCCTCGTCCCGGAACTTCTGGTTGCAGGGCATGTCGTAACCGGGTTGTCGCAGTCGGAAGCGAACACACAGAAACTAACTGCGGCAGGGGCTGGCGCGCACAAAGATAGTTTGGAAGACCTCGACAGCCTGCGCAGCGGGGCTGCGGACGCGGATGCGGTCATTCACCTGGCCTTCAACAACGATTTCAACACCTCGCCGAAATGTGTGAAAAGGATCGGCTCGCCATTGAAGCCTTGGGTTCGGGGCTGCTAGGGACTGAGAAGCCGATCTTTGTGGCATCGTTCTCTGGTCTTGGGAACACAGTCGACGGGCAGGCTGCGCTGGAAAGCAACGATTTCGCTCCGGACGATGAGAATCCTCGGATCGCTTCGGAGCAAGCGGCAGCGACGCTGGCCGACCAAGGCGTGAACGTCAAGATCGTGCGCTTTCCGATGGTCCACGATCCATTCAAGCAAGGCATCATCACAGCTTTCGTCGCGCTGGCTCGTAAGAAGCGCCTCTCCGCTTACATTGGGCACGGGGACAATCATTTCCCTTCTGTGTCGGTGCAAGATGTCGGCGCGTTCTACAGATCGGCCTTGGACAAACCGCAGTCCGGACCCCGTTTTCACGTTGTGGCTGAAGAGGGTATACGGTTCCGGGACATCGCTGAGCTTGTTGGACGCCGCCTAAAGGTGCCGGTGCGTTCGATGCTCTCGGACGAAGCGAAGCAACACTTCGATCACCTCTTTGCATTCGCGGACAAGGACCTGCGTGCATCAAGCGCCCAGACCAGGAGTGAGTTGGGGTGGAGACCCGATGGACCAGATCTGATAACAGACCTAAACCGGCTGCGCTTCTAGGGAGCCTTAGCATTCAGCTTCGCCGGCCTCTTGTTCAGGTGGGCCTAAGGCTGAGCCAAACTGGCTCTGACGGAGCAAGGTGGCGGGCTGACGGCCTCGCAGTAGCCTGCATTCCACTACTCAAAATAGAGACTTCAACAAGCCAACATCAAGCGACACGACTCAATCCCAAAAGGTTATAGCAGCATTGCGCGTCTCTGCAGGAATCTCAGCGCGTGACGTAAATCTAGCGACGCAAGCTTTCGATCAACACTTTACGCAGCACAACCCACAGTGTGAGGACGGGATCGCGGGCTTCAAGAAGTTTGTAGCGAGCCTGCCCGCAGAAGGTAGTCCCATCACCGTAGTACGTGTCTTAGAAGACGGTCCGTTCGTAATAACGCACGCTGAGGGCGATATCTTCGGCCCGAAGGTGATGTTCGATGTGTACAGGTTTGAGGGCGGCAAAAATCGTCGAGCACTGGGACAACTTGACAGAGCGAAAGCCAGCAAACCCAAGCGGCAGGACAGCCACCGATGGCTCCCGCGAGCCGCGCGACAGAGACGACGTGGCTGCTAACAAGGCGCTGGTCACCGAATTCTTTGAGACTGTATTCATCAATGGAAATCTCGATCAGGCCGAGCGTTTTCACAATGGAAACTCGCTCATCCAGCACAATCCGGGAATCGCAGACGGATTGGCCAATATGAAGGGAGAGATGCGAGCCCGAAAGACAAAAGGACGCAGCTTCACAGATGGACGGATCGAGCATGTGTATGGCCAAAGGGATTTTGTGCTGCTCGCGGTCAGTGGCAAAGTCGCAGACAAGCCCACGGCTATCTATGAACTCTTTCGCGTCGAGAACGGGCAAATCGCAGAGCATTGGGACGCGCCACAGGAGATTCCTATGGACGGCGGCGCGCCTCCGGACGCGGCAAGTGATCATCGTTCCAGTGAACGAGGAGTACGCCATCCTTAAGGCGTTCGCCAAACAGGAACAGACGCCGGGCGTGCCAGGATTGGATGTGCTCAACATCGATATCACGGGTTTGGCGGCGGCATACGGGTGCAAGGTGTCTCGTGCAGAGACCCCGGACGAACTCTCCGACCAGGTCAAGGAGGCTCTTGAGAACAACGGCCCAACTGTTATCGCTGCCGTGATCGACCCGGCTATACCGCCGTTACTGTAAAGAGTATCGCGTGACGCTTGGATAGGAAGCCGTCAGGAGACCGCGACGGCGAGCGGCGAACTGGAATGCCAGTACGAGGAGCACGGCCGAATGGCTCTTCGCCGCTAATGCCATCAAGACAGTCGTGTCCGTGGCTTTACCGCTACCGGAACGGACCGCTCTTAGAACTCGGTCTGCTGTGCTACAACTGGCTTTCCGGCGGATTGGAACGTCCACGACCGTGATCATTTTCCCGGGCGCGAAATCGCTCATGGCCGCGTCAATTTGTCTGCTGGTAATTACCCTGCGTCACTACCACAATCGCGAAGTACAGGAGCGACGTAAGATCATCTGGTGGAGGCCTGCTCCATGAGTCGAGCCCGACAGCAC
>CALMAP010000106.1:14295-16169 GCA_937859825.1 uncultured Terriglobus sp.
CTCCACCGACGGGCTCTTGGGTGTCTTGCCGAAGGAGCGGATCTCTCCCAGTAAACGGTTTCGGTGAGGTCGAGCGTGTTTTCGCCGTCAAAACTGCGCCAGCGGATCGCAAACAACTCGCTCGGACGGAGAGCGTCGGTCATCTCCAGCATCAGCAACAGCCGATCCCGGCGTGTGGCTGCGGCCAGAACGGACCGAAGCTGCTCCCAACTCAGGATCTGCTTGTCCTTGGGCCTCAGATTCTTTGGAATCCTCAGCTTGCGGGTCGGATCCTTGACCAGGAACTCCTGTTCAATAGCTTCGTCGAAGATGGACCTGAGATAGGAGCGCGCCTGCTTAACCCGGTCCTGGCTGTACGTTTTAGCCAAGTGGTTCACATGCGTCTGAAGTTCGAACTTGTCGATCGAGTCAAGGGCCTGAGTCCCGAATTTGGTCACCAGGTCAACTCAATCTGCGCCCGCTTCTCCCTCGCCGTCTCGGGTCGCCAGTCCCCTGCCGGAGGGGGAAATAGCGGTTGCGAACAACCACGCGAAGGTGACGTTGCCATCCTTTAGGATGCGACCGTCACCCAGCTGACCGGTCTGTTTGGCGATCTCATCTCGCAGCGCAGCATGTGCAGAGCCCTTGGTCATCTGCGACTTCAGGCCGAGTCGGACGGGAACAATGCTGACTCGGACGTCTTCGGTTTCGGGATCGCGGACCTGTTTGCGGTAATACCCGTACCACCGCTTTCCCTTGAGAACAAGCCATCCCAGTTGTTGCGATTTCGCCATGATTGTTCCGTTTCTGTGAGGGAACGAAGCAGCGGCTCCTACAGTTTAGACCCGCTCCGGCGGGCCGGCGCATTGTGGAAAGCCTCTCCTGCTCGTCAATGAATGCCTCAATCGCGCTGGTGCGGAAACGCAGAGCACCGTCGCCCATGCGGATTACAGGCAAGCGTGGCAGCTTGCGGGAATAGTGATCCAATACCCAATCTTTGCTCACACTTAGCCGGAGGCTAACCTCCATCACCGTAAGTAGAGGGTCCATGGCAGGATGCGTGGCGGACAACGCCCTCTGAGGCGGTTTACGGGCTTCTTCAAGAGAGCCGGTAATTGCTCGTTCAAACAACAATTCGGGATGTAGGGGCATCCGCAACCTCCAACCTCTTCGTGGCTACAGGCTCGTTTCTCGAATATGCGGATGTCCAATAACTTTTGGAAAAAGCAACATGCCTGTGAGGCATGGTCTCTCTACAGCGACGGACCCAAGAGGTCATCTGTGTCGGCGCGCAGTTGGCTAACCTTCATTGTTCCTGAGGCGTCATATTCACCACACACCCACGTTGTAAAGCCTTCCAGGCCTCCAACCTCGGCGCGACTCGCAGGAGAGATGGAAGCGAGGTGGGCATGATCGATCTTAGGCTTTGCAAGCAGCTGTGACGGTAGCTGAGGTACACCATGTACAACGGGCAGAGGAGGCGGCAGAGTTGATCCTGCAAACGGGCTGTATCGCGTTGCTGACAAAGACCGGTGCTTGGCGTATTTCAGACGTCTGATCACGCTGCGACCGCTTAATAATGACCGACTGCAGCTACACACGTACTTGTCAGTTCGTTTGGAGGAGAATCCAGGCTACTCTCTGAGTTCCTTCGAACTTTCAAAAAAAAAGACTCTCAAGTAAACCGAAGCAAGCTGAACTTCCCCTTGCCGGCTGAGATTTAGGATCACGGCGTTCTCGCTGGCGTTTCATCTGTGTCCTCAACGATGACATTGAGAGCGCTCCCTTCACCGCATTTTGAGCATGCGACAACTCCCGAGTAGATCGCTACCTCGGACATGTCCTCGCGGCTGGACAGATGTCCGCAGAATTTGCAAGGGTGCATAGCTCTGAGA
>CALMAP010000107.1:0-3949 GCA_937859825.1 uncultured Terriglobus sp.
TCAATGGGCAATACTCCGGCAATGCCTATGCAGATTTTCTGCTGGGCTATCCGACAAGCACCCAGCGGCCAAACCCGAACTCCCAGATTTTGAGGAACGTGTCGCATCAGGCTGGCTTCTTTGTTCAGGATGACTGGCGCGTAACGCAGCGCCTGACCCTGAACATGGGCCTGCGCTACGACCTGCAGCACTTCAACGACAGTCCCTATGGCAACAATTCGCTTTATGTTCCATCGTTGGGAAAGATCGTTCTGTTTGCGTCGAAATATCCCCCCGCAAATGCGGTGCAGCCGGCGATCCCGGCCTTTCTGAACCTGCCGATCGTCTTCGCGTCGCAGGCGGGACTGCCTTCCAGCCTGTTCGATTATCTGGGCCAGGCAAACAAGAACGTAGCTCCCCGTTTTGGATTGGCGTTTCAGGCGCACCCACGAACTGTTCTCCGCGGTGGGTTCGGCCTGTTCTATAACCTCATTCCGGAGTACTACATCCAGAACTATGCGTTCGAGAACATCCCATTTTTTGGCGTGCAGACGTTTTCTCAGCCCACCGGTACGCCCACTTTGACGATGTCGAATCCCTTCGGCGGAACGGGTGCGTTCGCGGCCAATCCCAATGTGAATGCGCAGGCGAAGACGAAGGTGCCTTATACCGAGCAGTACAACCTGGCTATCGAGCAGCAGGTGGGCAAGGCGCTCTCGTTGCGTGTTGGCTATGTTGGGCAGCGCAACCTGAAGCAGAACAACTCCAACGGGCCGGGTAATACCACGCCTGACCTGAACCAGCCGTCACCGGCAGCCGGTGCGGTGCAGCCACGTCGTCCTGTGCAGCCGTTTGCGTCCATCTTTCTGACAATGGATCCGATCTTCAACAGCAACAGCAACGCGCTGCAGGTTGGCGCACACAAGCGATTCGAATCCGGCTTTCAGTTGAATGCCGAATACGAATGGATTCACGTTCTGGGCAAGGAGAACTTCGTCAATCCCATGAACACGGACGACTCCTATGGCAACATTGGTGGCATAGCGCCGCATGCCCTGAACGTCAGCTACTCCTACGTGCTGCCCTTCGGCAGGAACAAGCGCTTTCTTGCAGGCAGTGGCGCTCTTGTGGACCGTGCTGTGGGTGGGTGGGAGATTTCCGGCATAACCCAACTGCAGGCAGGTCAGCCGTTCTCGGTTGGCTATAACACCAGTGTGCAGGGCTCTTACAACGGCCGCGCGAACCGGGTACCGGGCGTCCCTCTCTATCCCAGCAACCGCACGCTGCGGAACTTCTTCAACACCGCTGCGTTTGCGGCACCGGCGCCATTTACCTTTGGCAACTCCGCATACAACCTGCTGCACGGACCACGTTACTCGCAATGGGACGTTAGCTTGGCAAAGAACACCGGGATCACAGAGCGCGTGAAGCTGCAACTGAGGGCTGATGCTTTCAACTTTCCCAATCACCCAAACTTCGCCAATCCGAATGCGACGTTGAGCAACGCCAGCAATTTCGGCCAGATTACAGGCACAACAGGTGCTCCGCGCCAGCTTTCCTTCGGTGCCAAACTGCTCTTTTAAATACGGAATCCGGGAGCGGCAGGGTGCCCCTCCCAAGTTTTCTGAACGGCGACCATGCGGGCCAGAGGCATCAGCAGGATGCTGCCCGCGAAAGGATGCGGAATGCGTATCGCAGTGTATGCAGGCGTGGCAACGGTGCTGGCCGCCGGGGCCCTTGTGCCAGGAAAGGTCAACGCCCAAGCAGAAAAGCCAAGGGTTGCTTTTCAGGATAGCTCCAGGCTTGGCCGGCCATTTGCAAAAGATCCTTCTGTGATTGCCTTCGGCGGACGGTACCTGATGTACTACTCGCTGCCTCCACGGCCAGGCGGCGAGCAGAAAGGAAAGTTCGAGGGAAGCGGCTGGGGCATTGGCATTGCCGAGAGCCGCGACCTCATTCACTGGACCGCCATCGGCACGCTGCAACCCGAGCAGCCGGTTGAGCAGGACGGCATCGTTGCACCCGGTGCCCGCGTGATCGCTGGCCGTGTGCATCTCTTCTACCAGAGCTACGGGCACGGGCCAAAAGACGCAATCTGCCACGCCGAATCCAGTGACGGCATTCATTTCACGCACGATCCGTCGAATCCGATTTACCGCCCGACCAACATGCCTTGGAGCGTGGGCCGCGCCATCGATGCCGATGTATTTGTGGACGAGGCAAAGGGCACCGCGTTTCTATACTTCGCAACGCGTGACCCAAAGATGGAACGGCAGATGATCGGTGTTGCCGAGGCTGACCTGAAATCAGGACTGGGCGCAGGCACATGGCACGATGTCAGCACAGACGGACCTATTCTGCGGCCGGAACTGCCTTGGGAGCAGCTTTGCATCGAGGCGCCCAGCGTGATGAAGCGCGGCAATACCTTCTACATGTTCTACGCGGGGGCATACAACAATGTGCCGCAACAGATCGGTGTGGCGCGTAGTGCAGACGGCGTACACTGGACCCGTTGGTCAGACAAACCGTTCCTTCCAAACGGTGCACCCGGATCCTGGAACTCCTCGGAGTCCGGACATCCCGGAATTTTGAACGTGGGTGGAAAAACGTATCTCTTTTTCCAGGGCAACAACACCAAGGGGCACACCTACACCATCAGCATGCTGCCCATTGCGTGGAAGGGCGACATACCGGTGCCAGGGGACGCCGCGAGCATCGGAAGATGAACCACTCGTTGTCGAAGAGGGCGAGCGCAATCCCGCGCCACAGGCTGCGCTTTTTGGAGTGAACATTCCATGCATGTAACTGCCGGGCTTCCGTTGCCGATGCATCTGCGCGTCAGTCACAAGTGGCTGGCGGCGGTATTTTCGCTCTGCATCGGGACACTGATGGGGGCAGGCCTGTCCGGTTGTTCGTCTGCGCAACGTCCTCGCCAACTCGCGCTCATTACTCCGATGGCCACGTCTGAGTTGTGGAAGAGCATGCACGCGGGAGCGTACCGGGCAACACAACAGCACGGCGTACGCCTTTACTGGAACGGGCCGACCGAGGACGGCGATGTGGAGCGCCAGATCGAGATACTTGAACATGAAGCGGAGCAGCGCGTTCTGGGTGTGGTGCTTGCTCCAACGCACGCTTCCGCGCTTATCTCCGCGGTGGCAGAGGCGCGACGGGCAAACATACCGGTGGTGCTTGCGGGAACACGGCTCGCTTCGTCCGCGGGCATGGACCTGCCTGCGGTGCTGAACGATGAGACGAAAACCGGGGAACTCGCCGCTAAGGCGCTTGCGGCGCAAGTGCCTGCCGGAGAGGTTGCCATCGTCGGTGTAGATCCTTCCAACTCCAGCAACCGCGAGCGGGTTCATGCGTTTGAACAAGCCATCGGTCGCTGGCCTTCGATGCGTGTTGTGGAAAAGTTCTATACCGGGCCCAACGCCTCTACCGGCGCGGAGGGTGACCCTGTGCTGCTGCTAACAAGGCATCCTGGGCTGCGCGCGATCTTTTCCCCTTCCCTTGCCGGAACGCGCGTGGCATACAGCATGCTTCACAGCCGTGGTGGCGGCGAACGCCTTCGATTGGTAGTGTGCGAACAGGATGCAGAGCTATTTGAACCGCTGCGCCATGGTGAAATTGACGCAGTGATCGCGATCGACGTGTTTCAGATCGGGTATCGTGCGGCCAACCAGCTCCTGCAGCATCTTGCCACGGGAGCGCCGACACACGACGAAGTTGTTGAACCGATCCTGATCACCTGGGACAACGTGCGAGATCCCGCCGTACAGCATCGGCTGCGGCCCTACTCGGGATACGACAAGTGACCGGCACTCCTTTCTGGAAGAAACCCGCGATTCGCTGGACGCTGGTTGCGACGCTCCTGATTGCGTCTGCAGCTGTTATCGTCTGCTTGTTGCAGCGGCGGGACAAGGGTCTGCCTTACCACGATAACTTCGCCCGGAGTTCCCTTGATGGC
>CALMAP010000107.1:3959-12477 GCA_937859825.1 uncultured Terriglobus sp.
CGGAGGCAACTGGCAGGTCGTAGACGGTAGCGTAACCAATGGCTCCAACGAATCCGGGAGCAGGTTACTGACCGGCACGGAAGACCTGACGGACTACCAGATCGATTCAGATGTGCGGCTTGCCAACAGCTACGGTGATGCAGGCATGGTGTTTCGCGTGACCGAGGCTGAGGTGGGGACCAATGCTTTCTACGGCTACTACGCCGGTATGCGGCTGCCGGACATGCTCGTTCTTGCCCGCATGGACTATGGCTTTCAGCCACTGCGTATCGTGAAGCTGCCACAATCCGTGCAGCCCGGTGTGTGGTACCACCTGTCTGTCCAGGCGCAGGGATGTCATCTGTTTGTACAGACCCGCGCCGCCGGTGGACAGGTGCTGGCAAGCACGAATACAACAGACACCGCCGAATGCCAGGCACGAGGAAAGTTCGGTTTGCGCAGCTTTGCCGCAGGGGGCAGTTGGAAGAATGTGGACGTTCAAACGCTCCGTTAGACTCCGCGCAACGCTGCAATCCACGGCATTGCGGCCTGCGCGAATCAGTGCGCGTTTCCTCGTCCTGCTTCAGTGCGGAATTGCTGCAACCGCTCAGCCATCTGTCCCAGAGCGGGTGGTTCCGATTGCTTCTTTGCGTACAGAACAGTTCCCCTCCGGCACACGTGTGATCGTACAGGGTGTAATTACCCGCGCCGGGCTACCGCTGTACCTGCAGGACCGCAGTGGCGGACTGGAAGTCATGGCGGAACTGCCGGGGTCGGCCTTCCAGATTGGCGATGAAGTGCGGGTTACAGGTGTGCCCGCTTTGACGCGTTACTCCTCTTCACTTCAAGCGGACGGCATTCGGCTTGTACACGCGCGCATTCCTGACCCGCCGGTCGCCATCACGCCCGGCATGGGTGCATCGGGAGAATACGACCGCCTGCTGATCGACACAGAAGGCGTGCTGCAGCGCACCCTGTTCGTTGAGGGCCGGCCAGCTCTCCTGTTGCACGCCGACCACCAGTCCTTCCTGGCACAAATGCCAGAGCAGTACGACAGCGCCGCACATCTTGCACTCAGACCTGGCTCACGTCTACGCGTTCATGGCGTGTGCGTCATGAGCGAAGAAGGATTTCCCTACCCTGTCGCATTCCGTGTTCTGTTGCGCTCGGCTCAGGACGTGACCCTGCTTGAGGGACCGCCATTCTGGACCCGCGAACACCTTCTATGGGTATGCGTGGCTGCGCTGTTCATCGCATATGCGGTGTTTCTGTTCCTGCGCAGGTTCGAGCGATGGCGCTTTGGACTCATCCTGGACGAGCGTACTCGGCTTGCGCACGATCTGCACGATACACTCGCGCAGAGCTTCGCTGGTATTGCCTTTCAACTGCAGGCGATTCGCAGCGCGGTGCGTAGAAAAGAGAGCGACGGCGACATCGACCAGCACGTGGAGCTGGCAATTGGCATGGTTTCCCATAGCCACGAAGATGCTCGCCGGTCCATTGCGATGCTCAAACCGGCACAGTCCTTTGACGGAGACCTGCTGAGACAGTTAAGTGAGCAGGCAGAGATGCTTACGCGGGGCGGCGACATCCGCGTCGAAGTCGTCACCTCCGGCGAGCCCCCACGGATCGAACCGGCAGTTCAAAATGCTCTGCTGCGCATCGGCCATGAGGCCATCACGAACACCGTCCGCCATGCATCTGCCTCACTGGTAACCATCAGCCTGCGGGACACGCAAGAGTCCATCTTTCTCACAATTACCGACAACGGCCGCGGGTTGGAACGCAGGCCAGGAAAGACACGGGGATTTGGCCTGAGCGGCATGGAAGCGAGGGCTGCCTCGTGCGGCGGCTCTGTAACCATCACCCCGGCGGCCGGTGGCGGATGCACAGTCGAGGCGATGCTGCCGCACCATAATCCGCGCAAAGATCTGCGCCACTGGCTCATATTGTTGCTGAAGGGACAGCCCCATGCTTTCCGGCCATTCAAGTCGCTTTAACTTATCGCCGGAACCGGCTCGCCAGCGCATTCGCGTCATGATTGTGGACGACCATCCGGCTATTCTGCTCGGCCTGAGTAACATGCTCTCAGAGGAAGAGAACCTTGAAGTAGCCGGTACCGCGCGCAATGGTCTCGAGTTGCAACGCCTGGATTCTCTTGCGGAGATTAACGTGTTTCTGCTCGATCTTCGCATGCCGGGGATGAGCAGCGCGGAATGCATTCGCCTGGTTCAGCAAAAAGCGCCTTCGGCACACATCCTTCTAATTTCTTCCTTCGAGGTGGAAGAAGAGATCGTGCAGGCGCTCGAGGCCGGAGCATCGGGCTTTGTGAGCAAGAACGCAGATCAGGAAGAAATTTCTACAGCAATCCGGAAGGTACATAGTGGAGCCCAGCGTCTGCCCGCCGCACTTGCCCGCCGCATTGCGCAACGCAATCAACGAGACGCCTTATCCCCGCGCGAGCTGGAGGTTTTGAGCGGCGTATCGAAGGGTCTGACGAGCCGAGAAATAGCAAAGCTGATGGGCCTAAGTGAGTACACGGTGCGCAACCACGTAAATAGCGTTATCAGCAAACTGCAGGTGCGCGACCGCACCGAAGCTGCCGTTGTAGCCATCAAGAAGGGCTTGGTTCCACCAGAAGAACGTTAGCACCCCTACAAAACGAATCCGCCGCCGTGGCGTGCGGCGAAGAGTGTCCACGGAGTCAGCGCTATAAGCACTTCTTCATCACCTGTTCGAATTAAGTCCGGATAATGCATCTTCTGTATAACCTAGGTTAGACGCTCGTTAGAAGTGGTTCTGGCGCACATTTGGTGATGGGCATGTGTGCCCTTGAAAGGCGTTCTGAGTAGTGTTTTCTAAGTTCTGCTGGAGGACGCGCAGGCGCAGCAGTTCGGAGCCGGCTCGGCCATACCTGGCGCCTGATGAGCTTGAGCCGATGGACCTGGCCTTCGACGTGGTCCTGGTTCCACGGCAGCCTGAGGGCTGCGTTCACGGCGTTGATGTCTCGTTCGGGACCGGCGGCGAAGCCTGTCAATGCAGTACTTCGTGCGGCTTCAAGCTACGCCGCAAGTGCCTTTAGATTTCGTTCCTTGAACATGTAGTAACCCTGGGCAAGCTGCGCCGCCTGAATGGTGTAGCGGGGCCGTAGCAGCTTCTCTTGATGCGTGCGTATGGCGAGTGACGTGAGAGCGGAGCACTCCTAGTGCCGAACGTACGCGGAGGTAATCCTTCGCTTGCCCGAGGTACTCGAGCCTTATTTGGTCTAAGGTGAATCTATGAACGCCGACTTTGCCGTAAGTCTTTATCATCAGCTCGGTTTGAAAAGCGGTAACCTTTCCTTTTCGCCGTGGAGTATCAATCTAGCCCTGACAATGACCTGGGCCGGGGCCCGTGGCACGACCGCTGACGAGATTGCACAGGCTCTGCATTTGCCGCACGACCCGGATGTGCTGTCGAAACTCGCTGACCGGATCAGCAGGTTGAGGAACGATGCAGCCGAGAGCGGCGTGGAGTTCAGGTCGGTTGACGCGCTCTGGAAAGCTGCCGGGTATCCGCTTGTGCCGGTTTACCTTGCAGAAGTGGAGCATACGCTTGGCGTGCATCTGAACGAGCTGGATTTTGCCGCTGATCCCGCAGCCGCCCTGCGCGCCATCAATCACTGGATCGCGGACCAGACACACGACAAAGTAAAAGACCTATTCGGGCCGGACAAAGTAACTCCTGACACCAAACTGGTGCTGGCGAATGCCGTTTATTTCCGAGCCGCGTGGGAGCAGCGGTTTGAGCGAGACCGAACACAACTAGAGACATTTTTCATTTCTGCGGCAGAGACGCTGCGGGTGCCCCTGATGTACCAGCAGCGGTCGTTCCGGTACGCGGAAGACGGTATGGTGCAGGTGGTAGATCTACCTTACCGCAATGGATTGCTGGCGATGCGCGTTTTCCTGCCAACATCCCGCGATGGGCTGAACGCACTGGAATCTGACCTATCAGCCCAGCGCATGAGTGCATTGCAAAACGCCATGAGCGAACAGCTCCTGCAACTGTGGCTGCCGCGCTTCAAGCTGGAGAACAGATACGACCTAGTCCCGGCATTGTCCGCGCTTGGGATTCGGCGGGCGTTTGACAATGCGGATTTCAGTGGCATCAGCACGGTGGGTGGGCTGTCTATCAGCGACATCGTCCACCAGACCTTTGTGAATACACACGAGGAAGGAACAGAAGCGGCAGCGGCAACGGCAGTTCAAATGCGTGGAGGAGTCCTGCTGCCCGAGTCCGGCTCAAAACTCTTCCGGGCCGATCACCCGTTCCTATTTGCGATCGTGCACCAACCCACAGATGCCATCCTCTTTATGGGGCGCGTTTCAGAACCGGGTTGATCGCTATCAGGCCTCGATCCCATAGCAAGCGAACTGCTGCTGCGTGCCGTGCGATGGCCAGTTTGTCAGGCTAAACCGGATAAGTGGATAGAGAAAACCAGCCAAGAAATCGCGACGAGTCTGTGCAGTTCTGAGTAACTTGCACTGCTTCTTCAGCAGACCGAACGATCGTTCGTGATTGGCCTCTGGCAGCTTCGTCGAGCGACAGCGTCAGCTTATTATTTTCGCGGATTGTTCTTGACATGCCGTATGGACGCTACTACCTTGAGGCGGCCAAAGATAGGTTGATATACCTGTCGGCAATGCTGAAAGCCAATTCGCGTTCAGCTCGTCCGTTATGACTCCTACTCTGGTCGTCGCAAACCCAGTCTGCATGCGGTTCTGAAGAAAAATCACTCCATCAAGGACTTATTTATGAGCAAGATCCAGTTTAACGTTCCTGTTCCGGCAGCGCCCAAGGAGATACACGTTTACAACACGACAACGGCGGCTGTGCCGGTTGAGTTTGTCAATCAGAAACTAAACGCCATCAACTTACCGCAGATGAAGCCGGATGCCTCGCTTCAGGTTTCGCGCACCACCATCGCGCCAGACACGCACGACGAGGTACACGCTTTTGTGAACCAGACAACGGGCGACGCACATCTGGTGCCAAATCTGGCAAAGCTGGTGACCGAAGCAGTCCCGCTGAGCCAGCATCAGGCGCAGTTACCCGCGATTCGCAGCACAGCGCTGGCGGCGTTGACCGATGCCAAGTTCATCGTCAAAGATGCCACCACACTGCTGGCAAGCGACGGGATCCAGTTACTGGGCTCACAGTCTGGCAGCCCGGCTAACGCTGAGGCGCAGGTGATAATGACGCTGGTGCCGGCGACGCGCCAGGCGGCAGGTCTGCGGGTGTATGGGGCCGGTTCCAAGGCCATGGTTGCCCTGAACAACAGGAATACGGTAGTGGGTGCGCTGCGGCGGTGGAATCCCGCAACGGTGGGGCAGGCGATTCAGCCCACAATCACCACCGCGCAGGTGCAGGCGGATATCGAGCGCCAGTTGGGACCGAGCACATCCGGCGACATCACAGCGGTTGTGGATGTGGTGACGCACGGCTACTACGACGGACACGGCCGTTTTCTGCAGCCGGTCTACCGGTTCGAGGCCAACCTTTTAAACCGGGACAACAAGATCTTTGCCCGCGTGGGCGGCTATGTTCCC
Source organism: uncultured Terriglobus sp. (assembly GCA_937859825.1). Lineage (GTDB taxonomy): Bacteria > Acidobacteriota > Terriglobia > Terriglobales > Acidobacteriaceae > Terriglobus. Next base: position 9,530 of record CALMAP010000107.1, read on the forward strand.
ATGGGCAAGCCGTTGGAGCCGATTCCCGATCTGGCTACAAAGCCCACCGGACCGTCGCCAAACCAAACGCCGGACGGCAAGGCTCCGGTCGCGCACCCGATCTCGGCTACCCACGATGTCATCGGGGGCCTGGCCGGTAACGCCATCGAGGCCGCGACCGGAGCTGTAACCGGGGCCGTGGCTGCAATCGGCGGCGCAAAGCCGGTAATTACCGTGGGTGAGTTTGTAAATCAGGAATGGCCTACCAATCCGGCCTATATCGACATGGCTAACCACTTTCTCTCGGGCCTCACCTCCGTGAACGGTGCGGTCACTTTCTCGCGAACGCTGTGGTGGACCGCATACTCGTGGCAGGTGAACGGACCTCAGTCGAAAAACTATATGAATGCAGTGAACGTCGCCTTTACTGTGCCCCATGGCGACTGGCTCTTGAATACGTGCCTGGGAAATTATGGCGACCTCTGGTACGTGAACAAGATCGGCGTCGGCGGCAACCCGGGATTTGGCGCGGCGGCCGGTGGCAAGTTGTCCACCTGGGTCATCGCATCCTGCGAGGTGATTCCATCTATGTATGACCGTCAGCACGAGGTGGGCGGAGACGGTAACCCGCAACACGCGTTCGACGCCTGGTGGGGCGTGTTTCAGGGTCTGCACAGCGTGGTTGGCTTCCGCACGATCATGTTCTACCCGGACGATGACACGATGTACTCGTTTGGACAAGCCGCTGCGCAGGGTGTCGATGTCCACACTGCCTGGTTCCAGGCTGTGGCAGCGCATCACGCCAACGAGGGCACGTACCTCGATACGCACATTAACCAGACCGTGCACTACGATCGAGCCTCGGCGATCGTTGACGCGCGCAACTTGGGCCAACCCATCTACAACGTGGCTCCGAAGAGCAAGGCGACCCAACTGTGGAACTTCTGGATGAACAACTAAGAAGCAGGTACTTTGGAAGATCAGGCGAGACGGTTAAAACCGTCTCGTGCTGACTTCAAGTGATCAGCAAGTCTCACGAAGCCTGCGGGTTCGGAATCGCTTGCCTCTCACTGACACAATGTCAACGCGTAAACAGCCAAGCCGCTCTTCAGCGGTACATTGGGCAACGCTTCGCGCGGTGCACTTACTTCCCTCTCGGAACTCGTCTTCGCGGCCACAAATCGAGGTTGCATTGCGAACAGGGTTTGATGATGCAGATGCCAGCGCTCGCGCGACTCGCATTCTTGATTCAGACCGCTCTCGTTATCCTTCCTTGCATACAAGGCGCTGCTGCGAGAACAGGGAAAAGCGGAAGACACATCCTTCCTAGGCTCGAAGCGCCACCCCACCTAAATGCGGATGCGTCCCGTGGCGCTAGTGCCTTAGAGTAGGCCTACTCCGGGAAGGTGGTTCCCTTTGAAGGTTATTCTATGAAGCGGACATTTCTGTCACTTGCGGTTCTATCTGCGCTGGCTTTTCCCTATCACGCGAGCTTCGCACAAGCTGCAGCCGCTTCTCTGCGAGGCGTTGTCAATGACGCAACGACGGCCGTCGTTCCCGGTGCCGAAGTCGTGCTCATTTCTACCGATACAGGCCAGCGTCACAGCCAGCACACTGACGGCCATGGTGAGTTCTCTTTTCAGGAGCTATTCATCGGGAACTATCGGCTGGAGGTACGCGTTCCTGGATTCGCCACCTGGTCCGACACGCATCTGCATCTTGACGTCGGCAATCAGTCGCAAATCGCGATTCGGTTAGTGGCTGCTTCCGCCCAGCAGACCATCGAGGTCACCTCCCAGGCGGCGCAGCTGCAGACCAATGAAACCGGCCAGGGTGCCGTCGTAGGTGAACGCGAGATTGAGAGTCTGCCGCTCAATGGCCGCAATTTTACGCAACTTGGCATCCTGCAGCCCGGCGTGCGCGCGGCATCAGCCAGCCTGACGGTCATGGGGGCCTTCCGTCGCGCCGGTCAGAACTACGAAGTGAACGGCCAGCGTCCGGAGTCCAACACCTTTTTGCTCGATGGGATGCGCGATGTGAACCGCATGGATGGCGGAATGGCATTTCGGCCGCCCGCCGATTCGATGGCCGAATTTCGTATTCTCACCAGCACCGCACCGCCCGAGTTTGGCTTTACGAACGGCGGCATCACCACGGTGGTCACACGTTCCGGCACGAACCAAATTCATGGCACACTTTATGACTTCCTGCGCAATGACGTTCTGAATGCCAACAACACCTTTGCTCCGCGCAAGGAGCGCATGCGCCAAAATCAATATGGAGCCACTGCGGGCGGTCCGCTGCTGCGCGACCGGGCATGGCTCTTCGCCTACTATGAGGGCCTTCGGTCCGCGCAGGATGTTACCCATGGCGTGGTAGTACCGACCATGGCGGAGCGTAACGGTGATTTCTCAGCCGGTGCGCCAATCCTGATGAACAGCACCCGCACTCCCTACACCGGCAATCTTGCAACGCAGATCAATCCCATCACCGCCCGCTACCTGCAGTTCTATCCTGTGCCGAATACGTTAGAAAATCCGCACTTGGCACAGACTACGAACCTGAGCCGCTACAACAGCGATCAGGGAGGTGCCAAGGCCGACCTGCTGCTGCGTGAGAAAGACGTTCTAAGCGCACGATACAGCTATTCCACGCTCGAATTTCGCGATCCGTACTCCGAACTCGGCGCAGACATCCCGGGCTTTCCCGTCGGCTACTTCACGAACACCCACCTGGGCGGCATCACCGAGACGCACACCTTTTCCTCGACCACGGTGTTGACCGCAACCGTCAGCGTATTTCAAAACCACATCGTGCTGGACAAGCGCTTCTCCGGCTTCTCCCCACAGGCTTTCGGGTTCACCTACGCATCCACCCGGGCGGAAGCGACTGGCGCGCCGCTGATTCAGTTGCAGGGCTATTCCAACGCCGGCGATCCGATCATCAATCCCCGCGACACTGTGGAGAAT
>CALMAP010000108.1:0-1436 GCA_937859825.1 uncultured Terriglobus sp.
CTGGCAAGCGCCTTAGGTCCGCCGCACATAATGTACTGCACCTGCGCTGGAAGCGTGGAAAACGTAGCGGGGCATTCGGAAGAGTCAAGCGCTGCGATACGGCCTGAAGAGCCTGCACCTACGTAAATCAGGCGACCGCCATCGCGTAGACAGCGCGCAACAACATCAATAACCTGCGCAATTTCAGCTAGTGATTTCTTGACCGCACCGGAGACTTTCATGTCTTCCGCATTGATGATGCGGGCGATCTCCAAGGCTGACTTGGTGTCGAGGCCTTCAGAAGCTTCGTTCTGCCGCTCGGTCGCAAGTGAGGGTAGTCCAACGTTGTTGCTTGTTCTGCCCTTTCCGACAGCTTCGTCCATTCGCTTTACCGGCTCTTCCATAAGTGTTGCAGGCATGAAGCTCTCCGTTTTTCTCGGCCAACCCTATCTTAGAGTAACGGTAATGAGATGGCGAATACCGCTCGTGCCGTTATCCGTCCCTCTTCCTGAGCATTCTTGTGTACGGTCATGACATTCCGGCATTGCAGCGCAGGCCTGCTCTGACTACAGTGAGCAATGGGTGAGTTCAGTGCAGCAAAGTCCGTCGTCCTCCAGTCCGCACAGTTATCTTGGCTGGGTGCGTGACCTGGTGTTCGCGGTTGCGGTGTCGTTGTTCATCATTCTTTTCCTGTACCAGCCGGTGCGCGTTGAGGGAACGAGCATGGTTCCCATGCTGCAGGACCAGGACAGGCTCTTCATCAATAAGCTGGCCTACAAGGTAGGGCCTATCCATCACGGTGATGTGGTGGTCTTCCACTACCCACGTGACCTCTCCAAGAGTTACATCAAACGTGTGATCGCCGTGCCTGGAGACCGTCTCCGTATCGAACATGGGCAGGTATTCGTAAACGACAAGACTTTGCCCGAGCCCTATGTTCCATCGCGCTATGCGGATGAGCGATCGCTGCCCGAAGAGAAGATAGGTCCCGATGACTTTTTCGTCATGGGGGATCATCGCTCGATCTCTTCAGACAGCCGGGACTTCGGCCCGGTAGGCCGCAATCTCATCTATGGAAAAGCTGCATTTGTCTACTGGCCGTTCACGGAAGCAGGCGTGGTGCATTGAGCGACTCTCCTGAAGGTAAGGAGCGAGTCGATTTGTGCGAGGCGGTTCTCTTACAGGAAAGCGATAAGAGAATCGCTCGAAAACGCGACACAACACCTCACCAAAGGCTGCCGTCAGAACCAGCAACACGCGTTTGGAGAGTGCATTGATCAAGTTTGTCCGTGCTGTTGTGCTGCTTGTTTTGATGGTGATCGGTGTTGCGGAAGCGATGCCCGCAGTCGCCCAATATCTACCGCCACCGCCGCCAAGGCGTTATCATCGCGGACCGTATCGCAGACCGGTCTATCGTCGACACTTTCGCCGTTATTCCTATCACCGGCATTACCGAC
>CALMAP010000108.1:1446-6090 GCA_937859825.1 uncultured Terriglobus sp.
GTACTAAAGTCCCAGGCAGGTTCAGGGTCAGGTTGGTATCTGGTTCACTTTCAAGCCGTCCCACTCATCTAAAAATGCTGAGAAGCCCAACTTGAGATTGGCCCCAGCCGTTCGCTCAAGCTTCTACTTGCGATCTGCGCCCGAGGCGACACTCGTTCTGGCGCAGCATGGACCGCCCCCATCATTGGCAGAATCCTAATAGAAAATTCCCGCGCAAGCGGGGCTTTTCTGCAGCGGTCGTTAGATCTTGTACTTTACCATCGCCGCCAGTGCACCCGGATCAAGGCTGGCTCCACCAATCAGTGCGCCATCGATGTTCGGCATACATAGCAGGGAACTCACGTTGTCCGGTTTGACGGAACCACCATAGAGGATGCGTGTGGCGCTTGCGACGACCGGACCGAAGCGGTTCTTTAGGTCGTCCCGGATAATCGCGTGGGCCTGGTCCGCAGCCTCCGGGGTGGCTGTGGAGCCTGTGCCTATGGCCCAGACTGGCTCATAGGCAATTACGAGTGTCTGCGCCTTCTCCGTTGGCAGATTCGCCAGGGCGGCACCCATTTGCGCAAGCAGGGTGTCCTTTGTGTAGCCGGTCTGGCGGTCTGCAAGCATCTCTCCCAGGCAGAGCACGGGGATCAGATCGTGAGCAATGGCGGCCTTGAGCTTCAGGTTTACGTGCTCATAGCTCTCATTGGCGTAGAGGCGACGTTCACTGTGCCCCAGCAGCACGTGAGTCGTGCCGATGCTGGTCAGCATGGTTGGCGATGTCTGACCGGTGAAAGGCCCCTCGTTAAGCCAGTGCATTGTCTGCGCCCCGGCTCGAACGTTTGTGTCCTGCACTCGATCGATCACGGTTGAAAGAGAAGTGGCTGTCGGAAAGATCAGAATGTCGTCGCGGTCATGGCCTGCAATAGCCGGTAAAAACTCGTCCAGAAAGGCGAGCGATTCCTTCGTGTTCTTGAACATCTTCCAGTGCGCCGCACTGATCTTCTTGCGCATCGTGCTGATTCCCTTTTGAGCAGCATAGCCCTGCTGCCTGTCTTTATTTTCCTTCTGTTGACAGTGCCGCGACTCCAGGCAGTGTCTTGCCCTCCAGGAACTCGAGGCTTGCGCCACCTCCCGTGGAGATGTGTGTGATGCGGTCAGTAACGCCTGCCTGATGCGCAGCCGATACGGAATCGCCGCCGCCAACGATGCTGGTTGCGTCTTCGTTTGCAGCCACAGCCTCGGCTACCGCGATGGTACCTTTCGCAAACGCGGGCATTTCAAAGACGCCCATGGGGCCATTCCAGACAATGGTGCGTGCCCCTGCAATCTCATCGACAAACAACCGGATGCTCTCTGGCCCGATGTCGAGCGCCATCAGGTTTTCAGGAAAGTCATCGGTTCCGCTGAATACTTCTGTTGTGGCATCCGGCGCGAACCTGTCTGCAAGCACGTGATCGACAGGCAGAAGAAACCGGATGCCTCGCTCTTCGGCTTTTTTCAGCGCAGCCGCGGCCGTGTCAATCTTGTCCTGCTCCACGAGGCTCTTGCCTGTCTTCTGGCCTTTGGCGTTCAGGAAGGTGTAGGCCATGCCGCCGCCTACGATCAGCGCGTCTACCTTCTCAAGCAGGTTGTCGATCACGCCGATCTTGTCCGAAACCTTGGCCCCGCCAACGATTGCGACAAACGGCTTGTCCGGCGTATTGAGCGCATTTCCGAGGAACTTCAACTCCTCCTCCATCAGCAGGCCAGCGGCGCTTTCTTTCACCTGGTGCGTGATGCCCTCAGTTGAAGCATGTGCGCGATGTGCCGCGCCAAAGGCATCGTTGATGTACACATCAGCGAGCGAGGCAAGCTGTTTTGCGAATGCGGGATCGTTCTTTTCTTCTTCTTCGTGGAAGCGCAGATTCTCCAGCAGCAGCGCCTGGCCGTGCTCCAGTTTGCCAACCAGTTCCTCCGCAATTTCGCCCACGCAGTCGGGAGAGAAAGCCACGTTCCGCGATGCACCCAGATCGGCGTCCAGCAGGGACCGTAAACGGTCCACCACGGGACGAAGGCTCATCGCCTCAACGCGTTTGCCCTTGGGGCGACCAAGGTGCGCGGCGAGGATCACGCGCGCCTTGGCACGCAGCGCAAACTCAATCGTCTGCAGCGTCTCGCGAATGCGTGTGTCGTCGAGGATCTCTCCGCCATCTTTCGAGAGCGGAACGTTGAAATCAACGCGGATAAAGACGCGCTTACCGTGCAGATCGAGATCACGAATGGAACGGGTTGCCATAACTACCTCATACACTCACTCTGCTATCTGCTGCGTTCTGCTGTAATACTAGGCAGGCAGGATTGCCTCGGCTTCGATTTCCACGAGCCACGCTGGATTGAGCAGCGCCTGGACCACCACCATTGTCGCGGCTGGACGGATGCCTGCAAAGAACTCTCCGTGGGCGCGACCGACCTGCTCCCAGTCTTCGGTGCGCGTCAAGTAGATACGGGTGCGCACAATATCCGTAAGAGACGCGCCAGCCTTTGCCAGCACGCCCTCGATGATCTTCAGGATGTGACGTGTTTGTGCCGCGGCATTGGCATTGTCCTCGCCAACTGGCCCTGTGCCGGAGACGTGAACGACATTGCCGATGCGGACCGCCCGTGAGAATCCGATGATGCCTTCATAGGGCGAATCACCGGGAAGATTCTCTCGAATCGCAGCGCTCACAGGCCTTCTCTCTCGAGAAAAAGAATCATGTCTTTCACGCGCGAACTGTAGCCCCACTCGTTGTCGTACCAGGAGATGACCTTACCCGTCTTGTCGCCGATGACTTTGGTCAACTTGGAATCGACGATCGAAGAGCGCGAGTCGCCGCGGAAGTCCGCGGAGACGAGTTCTTCTGCGGTGAAGCCAAGATAGCCAGCCAAAGGCCCGCTCTTGGAGGCCGCTTGTAGTGCAGCGTTTACCGTGTCCACAGAGATTGGTTTCTCGGTGTTGAACGTGAGATCGACCACGGAGACATTCGGGGTTGGGACACGAATGGCGAAGCCGTCCAGTTTGCCTGCCATCTCCGGAATTACCAGCTTTAGCGCCTTGGCTGCGCCGGTGGAGGTTGGAATCATGCTGAGGGCAGCCGCACGGGCACGCCTCAAATCCTTGTGAGGAAAGTCGAGGATCACCTGGTCGTTGGTATAGCTGTGGATGGTGGTCATGATGCCGCTGGTGATGCCGAACGTGTCGTTCAGCACCTTTACAACGGGAGCGAGGCAGTTCGTTGTGCAACTCGCATTCGAGACCACGTTGTGCTTGCTGGCGTCGTACTTGTCTTCATTCACGCCGAGCACCACGGTGATGTCTTCGTTGGTCGCAGGTGCAGAGATAATGACCTTTTTTACGGTCTCACCAAGGTGTGCTTTCGCCTTGTCCGCGTCGGTGAAGTGTCCAGTGGACTCCACAATGATTTGCGCTCCAACCTCGGCCCAGGGCAGCTTCGCAGGATCGCGCTCTGCAAAGACTTTGATCTTCTTGCCATCAAAGGCGATGAAGTCTTCACCCGCCGTGATCTCGTTCTTCAGGTTGCCAAGGATGGAATCATACTTGAGCAGGTGCGCAAGCGTGGCCGGGCTGGTCAGGTCGTTGACCGCGACAAACTCGATGTCCGGGTTGCCAATTGCGGTGCGGAACACGTTGCGTCCAATGCGGCCAAAGCCGTTAATCCCTACCTTCACTGCCATGCTGAGGTGTTTTCCCTTCAAATGTACGTTCATCTACACGCCGGAATGCTAACGGCACAACGGTTTCATTTTACGTCGCCGGCCTGGAATGTTGCTCCAATCTCGGATGGAAGAGCAGGGCAGAGCACATTGCACCAGATTGCGGGCACCGTTCCCTGTATGGTAGAAGCGGAAGTCAGACGCTTCTGCACACTTTGATTTGTTGATGCGGAAAGCGGCGTTTCACTTACATGAGAAGGATTTATGCGCGAGTCAACGCGCAACTGGATGCGCAATACGATGAGAAGACGCAGCAAGCGCGGGCCGAACAACAGTGAGGCCACAGGCAAGAGCGGGCAAGAGATTCCGATAAACCAGCCAGCCGCACTTCGGCCCTCCTACCCTGAGGCACTGAAGACGCAGGCCGATGATAGCGATGCCGGTGCAGAACCCATTTACGGCGTAGAAGCAGCCGAAGAACCAGCAGAGACCCAGCCTGGCGACATTGTGGTTGAGACCCAGCCCGAATCGCTTTCCACTCCGCCAGCTGAACCCCAGCCTATCGGTGCTGGTGAGATAGCGAAGCAGGTGCCGAAAGGATACGTTGTTCTGGCAATTGGGCTTCCTGGTTCAGGCAAGACCACGTGGTACAAGCGGCGTGGTGTGACACCGCTATCGTCTGACATGCTTCGAAATATTCTGTTCGACGACATCACCGACCAGCGCTACAGCGGTCTCGTGTTTTCAACCTTGCGCTCGCTTCTGCGGGCGCGACTGATCGCGAAGATGCCCTGGAACTATGTGGATGCCACGAACCTTTCTGCGCATGAACGGCGGCAGTGGATCAAAATGGCCAAAAGCTTCGGATACGAGGCCCAGGCCGTCTACTTTGATGTGCCGCTCTCTGTTTGTATGGAGCGGAACTCGCGGCGTGCGCGCCGCGGGGCCGCAGCCGTGATGGAAAAG
>CALMAP010000108.1:6142-6408 GCA_937859825.1 uncultured Terriglobus sp.
CCGCCGTCGTTCCGGGAAGGCTTCTCCAAAATCACCGTCGTGCGGGTTAAAGGTTATGGAGGCGCTGGACTTCCCGGGCAGGCAGATCCTACTCCTGAGTCGTTCAATATGCCCATTCCTGTTGAATCGGAAGAAGGGAATGGTGCAGACCTGGATGAGCCGGGCGGCGTCTTCGAGGATGCGTGACGCGAGAACCCAGCTCAGACACCTTTGCCCGGTGAGGACCAGACCGGCCCCCAGATAGATCAGCCAGATACGTTCGTGTA
>CALMAP010000109.1:0-17730 GCA_937859825.1 uncultured Terriglobus sp.
CTTATAGCCTGCCGATTGCTCAATTGCCTGCCTGCCAACGCGGCTTGATACCGCAGCCTGCCGCGAGGCTGCGCGGCATCGCGCACGGAAGCGATCGGGACCGGCAGGATTGCAGCCATGCGTAATGATAACGCACTCGCAGCAATGAATCTTATGCGATCTCAGGATTTATGCGTCCGGTGAGTCAAGCAACGCCTGTTGCGGTCGCACAAGGAACGGTGGCGCGGATGCCGCAACCTGCACCTTCCCGTCAGCCGCCGACCGAGCGACAGGCACGGTAACCGGCAGCATGGTGGACTGGCATGCGCGGCAGCAACGGAAGTTCCAGATAACCTTGGCGATGTCCGCACCGCTTACCCGCTGCGTCTAGTTGCAGTCCTGGCAGGTAAAGAAATAGTCGGGCGGCGCTGCCGGATAAAACCACATTGCCTCACCCTAAACGATTCTTCCGGCCTTCCATATGAGGCGTGGCGAACAAGTGTTGACGTTACTGGTGCGGCTTTTGATGGAGTTGTGAAGAAGATCATGTTCTCGCGGCATCAAGGGATCTGTGGCCTTACCCAGGAACTGTCATTTCGACAGGAGCGATGTTTTCATCGTCGCGGAGCGAAAATGACAGTTCTAAGGGCGGCACCTTTCCTCGTAAAAGCTCCGCGCAATCACCACACCCGGAAACTTACCCCCGCACTCGCCCCATACGGATGCAGCGTGCCAAAGGTGAACTGTGGCCATAGCTGGTACTCCACATCCACCACGCGCAGCCTGACCTTGTCATTCAGCCAGTAGTCGAAGCCGCCGCCCGGCGCGAGCACGAAATAGTGGCCCACCGCGTAGTTATACGGAAAGGTCATCTTCGCCAGTCCGACAGGCATCTTCACGTAAGGTACCCAGTGGCTGTAGCGAATGGCGTAACGCGGACCAACCAGGTACTCATCCTGCTTGAGGCCGGCCTGCTGGCGATAGCGAAGAAAACGCGCCTCGGCCTCCAGTCCCCATCGTCGTGTGATGTGCGCATCGACGAAGACTGTTGGCCCGACCAGCGTGGTCTTGCCGTAGTCCGAGTTATAAAACGAGCCGGTCACGCCCACCGAGGTGTAAGGCCCAGGCCCGGTGGCAGTGGGCAGGGCCTGCCCGAAGGTGGCCCTGCCCATTGCGATGATTACGAAGAAGAGCAAAGTCAGTCGCTTGATCATCTCTGCTCTCCTCTTACTGGGTTACGGTCAGGTTTACGGTCTGCGACAGGGTCACGCCAGAGGCTTTGCCTGCCGCGCTGATCTTGAAGCTGTACCCGCCCGGCGGTGTGGAGACTACGTCGATGGAACCGCAACCGCCCATGGGCAGCACCAGCACTGCGAGTACCAGCAGCAGGAGCAGGCTGGCCATGCGCGTTCTCTTACGCGACCGCATCAGAAAGATGGCGCAGAGCGCACCGAGAGGCAGTGTGCACAGAGCAGCCTTGCTGGCTTTGGTTCCGTAGGGGGTGAGCGCGGCTTTCTGTTGGATCGTCTGGCCACCCGAGGTGAGCGGCGAGCCGGTGTCGATAGTCACATTGACCGTGGTCAGGCCGTCGGCGGAGAGGTCCACCACGTCCTTGTCAAAGGTGCAGGTCGCGGCATAGGGCAGGCCGAGGCAGCCGAGCGAGAGCGTGTCCGCGAACCCGCCGTTGGAGTGGATGGCGACCTTCGCAACCGCGAACTGCTTGGTCTTTACCGTAATCGCGATGGGATCGACCGTGATGGTGAAGTTCGTCGCGTCGCTATCGACCGGAATGACCGCTGTGCCTGAGGTGGAGCCTGCATACACTGTGTCACCACTGTAGGTGCTGGTGATGTTCGCAGGCAGGATGCTGGTGCTGATGATGTAGGTGGCCACACCCGCGCCGTCAAGCCGGCTGCTGCCCAGAACGGCGGTGCCGTTTTTGAAGGTCACCGTGCCGGTAGGTACAACCGGGCCTGAATAGTTGAGCACGGAGATGAGCGAGACCTGGCCACCGTTGACCTTGGTGGGCGCCGTCGCGGTCACGGCAGCCGTTGTTTTGCGAAGGCTGATCGTGATGGGCAGCGCCAGGGAGGCCGAGGCGTAGTCCGCCACGTCGCCGCTGTAGCTGGCCACGATGTTGTGCACACCGGCGGCGAACGGGCCTACCTTGAGCAGCGCGGTGCCCGTACCGTCAAGCGTTGCCACGCCCAGCACCGCCGAGCCCTCGGTAAACTGCACCGTTCCGGTTGCCACCGGTGCAACGCTGTTGCGCACGCTGGCGGAAAGGGTGATGGTGTCCAGTGTGAGCGCAGGATTGCTGCTGGAGTTGAGCACCACGCTGCTGGTCTGCTGCACCTGCACCGAGACCGGCGCGGAAACGGTTGGACCGTTGTTGCTGTCTCCTGAGTAGGTGGCCGTGAGGTTGTGCATGCCCGGCGTGAGCGTTGCGGTCGAGAAGGCTGCCGTGCCCGTGGAGCTTGCCGGAACCGTTCCCATGGCCGTGGTGCCGTCAAGGAAGGTGATAGTGCCCGTGGGAACACTGCCGTTGCCGGTGACCGTTACATTCAGCGCAAGGCTGGTGCCCAGGCTGATCTGGCTGGCGCTGGCGGTGAGCGTCGCATGCGTATCGGCGTTCTTCACCACCTGCACCAGCAGTGCAGAGGTGGAGCCCTTGAAGTTCACGTCGCCACCGTAGACGACGGTCAGATTGTGCGTGCCCACGGTGAGCGCGGTGGCATGGTAGTTGACCATACCGTTGTTCAGCGTGAGCGGAGCGAGCGCGGTGGTGCCGTCCATCACGGTGACCGTGCCGGTGGGCGTGGGCAGCGTGGTGCCGTTGGCCGCGGTGTTTGCGGTTACGCTGATGGCAAAGTCAACCGGCAGGCCAGCGATGCTGGGATTGCTGCTGGAGGTCATCGCGGCGGCGGTTCCCTGCATGACCTGCTGCTGCACCGCGGCAGAGGCGCTGCCGGTGTGCGTGGTGTCGCCCGAGTAGGTCGCGGTAAGGGTGTGCCTGCCAATTGCAAGCGCAGAGGTGCTGTAGACCGCGTCTCCCGTACCGCTCAGTGGAAGCGTGCCCAGCACGCTGCCGCCGTCGCTGAAAGTGACGGTGCCGCCTGCATTTGCAAGGCTGCTGGTCACGACCGCGCGGAAGTTCACGTTGTCCCCAAGGGCCGAAGGCGACTGGCTGCTGGTAAGCGTGGTGGTCGTCCGCGCCTGCGAGACGGTTACGGTGATGGGCTGCGACGCCGCGGCCGCGTTGTTCGCATCGCCAGCGTACGTGGCCACAAGGGTGTGCACGCCCACGCTCAGGGTCGAAGTGTTGAAGGTGTAGGCACCGCTCGTGTTCGGCGTGAGCGTTGCAAGCACCGTTCCGTTATCGGTCAGCACCACACCTGCGTTGGAGGCGAGCACGCCATCGCTGGTGAGGCTGCCGCTCAGCGTGAGCGCGCTGCCCGCAACAAGCTGCGTGCCGGAAGCCGCGAGGCTGAGCGACGTGCTGCCGATGCGTACCGTCATGGTTGCGGCGGCGGACTGGCCGGAGCTAAAGTTCGAGTCCCCCACGTAGGTCGCAACGATGCTGTGGGTACCGACGGCGAGGTTCGAGGTAACGAAAGTAGCGGCGGCCTGTGCACTCAACTGTGACTGGCCGATCTGATTGCCGTCTGCCGTGAAGACGATGTAGCCGGTCGCCTTCAGCATGCTGGAACCTGAAACGCTGGCCAGCAAGGTGAGCGGCTTGCCCGCGATGGTGTTATTCGAGTTGAGCGTGAGCGCGATCTGCGCAGCGACTTTCTGCACCGTCTGGTTGTAGACGGCGGAAGAGCTGCCCAGCGCGTAATCGCTCTCGGAGTACACCGCGGTGATGGGATGCGTTCCAACACCGAGGGTCGTGCTGTTGATGGCCGCGACGCCCGAAGTCATGTTGCTGACCACGCCGATCTGCACGCCATTGTCATAAAAAGTAACGATGCCACCGGGTGCGCTGTTCTGCGGATCGCTCGATGCAGGGGCAACGTTTGCCGTGATGGTCACGGTGTCACCCACGTTCGCAGGGTTGGGGCTGCTGCTTACCGTCGTAACGGTGGGAAACTTGTGCACCAGCACACCGATCGAAGAAGAGTTGCTGGTACCGTACTCCGCGCTGCCGCCGAACTGGGCGCGCACGTAGTTCTGACCAGGTGCGAGCGCCTTGGTGGAGAAGGTGGACTGGCCGTTTGCATCCACTGCCGTTCCCTGCCCAAGGAACAACGCACCGTTAAAGTTGGTGGGGTCGGTACTTGCATAGAAGCCCACACCGGTGCCTACGGGGGTAGCGCCGGAGGCCGGAGTAACGGTTGCCGTCATGGAGACGGTCGCGCCGTAAATCACCTCGGTAGGCGCAACTGCAATCGTCGTAGTCGTCGCGATGCGGTGCACCACCTGGTTCAATCCAGCGGACTGGCTCCTATCGAAGGTGGTGTTGCCGCTGTAGATGGCAACGATGGAGTGGGACGTGGTGCGCGCGGATCCTTCCGTCGCCTTCAGGTTCGGCGTGCTCAACGAGGCAACGCCGCTTGCGTTGACCGGTACCGTGCCGAGGTCGTCGATTTCCGCCGTTCCATTGAGGACCGCATAGTCTACAAAGTGGACGGAGCCGGAGGCGACCGCGGCGTTGCCGGCAGTGGGAGTAACCGTCGCGGTAAAGGTCACGTTGTCAGACCAGGTGGACGGGTTCTTGCTTGAGGTCAGGCTGACCTGCGTCGGCTGGAGGATGACCTCCGTGAGCGTGCCGGTGTTGCTGGCCGCATTCAGGTCGTCGCCCTGATAGACCGCGGTAATGGTGTGGCTGCCGATGGAGAGCGTGTTGATGGTGATGGACGCCGTTCCGCTGGAGCCGTTCGCGTTGTTGTTGGCGAAGAGGTTGGCGTGGCCGAGCTGGGTGCTGCCTTCGTAGAAGTCCACCTCGCCGCTGATGGAGGCAGCTAGTGTGGTTACGGACGCGGTAAAGGTCACAGCCTGGCTGGGCGAGGCCGGATTAATGTTGCTGGTCAACGTCAGGTTCGTGGGCTCCACTGAAAGCACATGCCCTGAGACCTGTACTCTGTCCGGCGAGTTCACCGCGTCAGACGGCACGGCAAGCGAACCGACGATGGTATCGGTGTCGGATTGCGACACATTCCTCGGGGCGAACTGGATGCCCAGAACGCAAGTGCCGTTCGGGCTGATGGCGGTGGCACCGCAGGTGGTGGTGGCTGCATCCAGCGCGCTCTGGTCAAAAACCGGTGTGCCCAGGTGCAGGTCCGTGTTGCCGTCGTTTTCCACCGTCTCCATCTGCGGGGTCGACTTCTTACCGACCTTCATCACGGGATAGGAGAGCAGCGCGAAATTGCTGCGCACGCGACGCAGGTGGTTGTTCTGTACATCTCCGATCAACAGGTTGCCCAATGCGTCGATGTGCAGGCCATATGGTCCCTTCAAATCGGCCTGGTCTGCGTTGATGCCGTCGCCCTGAAAGAGTGGAGCGCCGGTGCCTGCGATGGTCGTGATGTTGCCGGTGGTCGCATCCACGCGACGGATGCGGTTGTTCTGCGTATCTGCGATGTATAGATTGCCGATCGGGTCGAACGCAAGACCTGATGGATTCTGAAGCTGAGCGGAAAGCGCGGGGCCGCCGTCGCCGCTGTAGTTGCCGATGCCCGTGCCGGCTACAGCCTGGATCGTCGGGTTGGTCGCGGAGATGTCCATCTTGCGGACAATGGCATTGCCGCTGTCTGCGATGTAGAGCGTCACGCCATCGGGCGCGAATGCGACGGCCCACGGCCCGCTCAACTGCGCTGCAGAGGCCGGACCGCCGTCGCCGCTGTAGTTCGGCGTGGTGTTGCCACCCGCGATGGTGGTGATGATCTTCGTGACGGCATCCACGCGACGAATGGCATTGTTGCTGGTGTCTGCGATGTAGAGGTTGCCTTCACGATCAAGCGCGATGCCGGAGGGAAAGTTCAACTGTGCCGAAGTGGCTGGACCGTTCACCCCGGAGTAGCCGTGCACGTATGTGCCTGCAAAGGTCGTCATCTGGCCCGTGACGGCGTCAACACGGCGGACCGCATGATTGTAGTGCTCGGAGATGTACAGGTTGCCGGCGCCGTCCATTGCCAGGCCTACCGGAAGGGAGAGCGTGCCATCGGTGGCCGCACCATCTGCCGTGCCACCCGAACCGCCACCTGCATACGTGCTTATGGTCTGGTCCGCGGCGGAGATGCGGCGAATGCGGTTGTTCACGCTGTCCGCTAAAAAGATGTCGCCCTTGGCATTCGTCAACACGTCGAACGGCGAGTACAGGTTCGCGGTGGTGGCCGGAATGCCGTCGCCGTTGTAAACAAAGTTGCTGGTACCCGCCAGGCTCTCCATCTCGCCCGGCCGGATCACCTGGAGTGGACCTGCGCCCACGCCGTCCACCAGCCTGGAGCCGATCACGCCGCCCTGGCTGCTGATTAGCACCACGCTGCCTTTGCGGCGCCCCGGTGCCGAAGGCCGGAAGGCCACATCCACATAGCAGATCTGGCCCTGAACGTAGAGTCCGCTGTTGCAGCCATTCGCCGCGCCGCCGGCGTTGGTGAAGTCCATGGCATCCACACCCTGGGTGAATACCTTCACTCCTGACAAGAACCCGCCCAACTGCAGCGTGATGGGCACGTGCTGCACCGTCGTCGCAGTGGAGCCCACTGCAGTCGTGCCTGAGAAATGAACGGCGGTTTGTGCTTCTGCCGTAAGGGAAGTGAGGGCAAGGAGCACGGCCGCCAACACGCTCAAGAAAGAGGCAGGCCAGGTGCGCAGGTTCTGGAGTTTCTTAGATTCGGCAAATGTGTAACGGATGACAGCGGGACGAAGCGCATTCATGTGTCTGATATCGGCACAGCGCGCCAGCCCTTTAACTCTTCAGGACAAATCTCAGCGGCAGACGTTAAAGTTGAAAAAGAGCTGGACTGCCCTGCTCACCTTCCCGCGGTACCCGCCGATAAGGCTGCTGTCTGTATGTCAGAGTGGATCTCACAATCGCAGGGCACGTTTGCTGTTCAGGAACACTGCCGATTTGTCGCGCGGCAGCCGATTCTCGACCGCTGCTCGAAGACTTTCGGCTATGAGCTGCTCTTTCGCGACAGCTGGGAGAACCGCTTCAGTGCCGACGGCGACGTCGCCTCTCGCCACATGATCGACAATGCTGTTGCCTTCGGCATGGATTCGCTTGTGGGCGAGAAAATTCCGTTTATCAACTGCACGCGCGAACTGCTGCTGCGCGGCATTCCCACGCTGCTGCCGCGCAACACGGTGCTTGAAATCCTCGAAACCGTGCAGGTGGACGAAGCACTGGTGAAAGCCTGCCGAAGCCTGCGTACCCTGGGCTACGCCCTTGCGCTGGACGACTACGATTTCTCGGAACAGTGGGCACCGTTGCTGCCCTACGCCGCTTACATCAAGATCGACTTCCGCGCGTCCGACTCGGCGCAACGCCTGAAAGTCATTCGCAGCCTGCGCTTTCTCCCCGTTAAGTTCATCGCGGAAAAGATCGAAACGGAAGCAGAGCACCAGCTTGCCGCTAATGAGGGCTTCCACTACTTCCAGGGATACTTCTTTACCAAGCCGATCGTGCTTGGCCGGCCGGCGCTTACGGCCGTTATCAACCGCCTGCGCTTTATGGCGGAGCTTAGCCGGGCCAGCTTCGACCGGGAGCGCATGCTTCGCCTGATCAAGGAAGAGCCGACAATTTCTTACCGGCTGCTGCGTATGGCGAACTCTGCCGCGACGGCGCTGCGCGAACCGCTCACCAGCCTGAACACCGCGCTTGCCATGATCGGCGAAGACCAGTTTCGCAAAATGGCGCTGACCGCGCTTGCCAGTGAGGTATGTGGCAAGCAAGGACTCGAGACGCTTCGCTATACGCTTTCGCGTGCGCGCTTCTGTGAGTTGATGGCCGACCGCATGGGCCTGAATCCCATGGAGCTTTACCTCTTCGGCATGGTCTCTGTCGTTCGCTCAACATTGAGCCTGACCACTGAAGATCTTGAAGGCACCGTGAACCTGAGGCCAGAGATGCTGCAGGCCATCGCGGGTGCGGACAATATGTATGGCACGTTGCTCACGCTGACGAACAGCTTTGAAAAAGGCAACTGGGACGAGTTTAGCGTTGCCGCCGATCGCTTGTGCATGTCAGAAGACGACATCGCGACCGACTGCACTGCCGCAAGGCAGTGGGCCGAAGAGATTCTTTCCGTGTTGTAAATCGCCACGCCAAGGCATCGGCGCGCGCGATCGTCAGGACGAGTTTCGCGTCCCCATTGATGGAGTTGTACCCGCACCAGTTGTTCAGGTTGATAGCAGGAGTTCTTAAATGTCCGGTGTCCGGGCGTGGTTGAGATCAATCCGGAGCACACTTACACCCAGAAACTGGGTGAGCGGACTTCTGCTTTCCGTTTCCATCTGTCCGCTGCACGCGCAGCAGGTCACCCGTCCTGAAGATTCCCGCGCGAACTATGTGCAAATGGTGTTCAACAGCAGGCGCGGCCTGCCGCAGGACAGCGTGCACGCGATTGCCCAGGGATCGGACCACTTTCTCTGGTTCGCCACGGAAGAGGGCTTTGCGCGGTACGACGGTGTGCATGCGGAGACCTACGATCGCAAAACCAATCCCGAGCTGAACGATAACAACATCACCGCCCTTGCCGCCGCGCCGGACGGCAGTGTCTGGGTAGCCACGCGCTCGAGCGTTCTGCGCTTTCTGCATGGCCGCATGCTCTCCCGTGTTTACGCTGGAAACGTGAATGCCCTGCTGTGCGATGAGCAGGCGCGTGTGTGGGTAGGCACCGAAGAAGGTCTCGCACGCATCACGCAGGATGGCAGAGCGCTTGACCCGGTGTCGCAACTGGCCGGCGGAATCACCGTAATCTCGGTACTCTCCGATCGGAAGGGTGGCCTGTGGCTGCTCACTTCCAACGGACTGGTGCACTTTGCCGGTGGCACCCTGCGCTTCATCGGCAATGCAGAAGGCATGCCCCTGGCCAAACCCACGGTGATGGTCGTCGCACCGGACGGCAGCCTCTGGCTCGCCGGGAACGGTAAACTGCTGCACTGGTCCGGCAGCGTGCTGCAAAGCGTGTCTCTCGACCCCGTCTCTCCTGAAGCCAAGGTCACCGCCATGCTGCGGGATGCATCGGGAGATGTGTGGGTCGGCTTCGATCATTATGGCCTAGCAAAGCTGCACGGCACGTCTCTCCTGCGCTACACCACAAGTTTCGGGCTGCCCAGTGACGACGTGTCTGTGCTGCTGCAAGACGAGAGCGGCAACATCTGGGTGGGATTACGGGATGAAGGCGCGGTAAGCCTGCACTCCGGCCTCTTCCGGACCTACGGCCAGCGCGAAGGCGTGGGTGAATCCAAGATCTGGACGACACTTGCGGCCCACGATGGCTCCGTGTGGATTGGGATGAATACGAAAGGTCTCGATCACCTGCATCCAAATGGTCAGATCGACCACTACACCAAGGCGCAAGGCTTCCCGTTCGGCGCGGTGCTGGCCTTGTATGAAGATGACGACCACAGCGTGTGGGCAGGTCTCGACACAGGCACGCTGGCGCATGTAACAGGGAACCAGGTGCACGTTTATAAGGACACGGCACCGGTCAAAGCAGGCATTCGCGGCATCGTGCGAGGGCCAGGACACGACCTGTACGTTCTCTACCGGCGTGCCCGAGGCATCTACCATTTTCATAATGGCCGGTTGCTGCAGGAAAAGAGCAACATCCCGGACCCCATCACGTTCGCAACCAGCGGTCTGGACGGCTCCGTCTGGCTCGGTACCGATCATGCCGGCGTGACGCACTGGAAGGGCTCAGTACTGGAGCACTTTGCAGCCAAAGAGGGTTTGCCTTCAGAATCGATCTCTTCGATTTATGTTGAAAGCCGCAATATCGTTTGGGTCGCTACCACCGGCGGCTTAAGCCTCATCCGGCAAAAGCGTGTCACCAACTTCACGCCTGCAAACGGCCTGGACAGCTTTACCATAGGTTCCGTGCTGCCGGACAGTTCCGGGTACCTGTGGATGTCTTCCAACAAGGGCATCTCCAAGGCGCTGCGGCAGGACCTGATCGACTTTGCGGATGGCAGGATCACACACTTTCCAAGCGTGGTGTACGGCACCTCTGACGGCATGCGGAATGCGGAGTGCAATTACGGCACTTCGCCCTCTGCCTCCCGCGCGCCGGATGGCCGCCTTTGGTACGCGACGGCAGCCGGCGCAACCTCGATCGATCCCGGGCACAGTACCCCCTACGCGGGCGAACCGGAAGCAGAGATCGAATCGTTAAGCGTGGACGGCAAGCCGGTCTCGCTCGCCCGCAATGTGGTGCTGAAGAAAGGTGAGCACGACCTGCAGGTGAACTTCACCGCGCCGGACTTCATCGCGGCAAACCACCTACGGTTCCGCTATCGTCTGCAGGGCTTCGACTCCGTATGGAACGATGCGGGTTCCCGCAGACAGGCAATTTACACGCATCTTCCGCCGGGTGATTACACCTTGCAGGTACAGGCACAGGACGGGCAGGGCTGGCCTCATCACTCCTCCACGCTGATGTTTATGTTACCGCCTTACTTCTGGCAGACCGCCTGGTTCCGCGTGTTGGGTGGTATCTCCATCCTGCTTGCAGGGTACGGTGTGTATCGCGTGCGGGTGTACTCGCTGCGCCATCGCGGCAAGGTGCTACAAGAATGCGTGGTGCAACGGACCGCCGAACTGCAGGAGGCGATTCGCCAGGCGGAGGCGGCACAGCAGAAACTGCGTGAACAGGCGACGCTGGACAGCCTCACCCGTCTTTGGAACCGCTCCCACATCTTCGAGCTTTTGCAACGGGAGGCCACGCGCGCGGAACGAGAACACCTGGACCTCTGCGTGCTCATGCTGGACGTAGATCACTTTAAGCACATCAACGACACCCTTGGACACCTTGGCGGTGACCGCGTACTGGAACAGATTGCCGCCATTCTCGTGGAGCAGACACGCGAGTACGACTACGCGGGAAGGTATGGCGGCGAGGAGTTTCTCGTCGTGCTCTGCAACTGCACGCTCGCCACGGGCATGCGCAGGTCAGAAGCGATCCGCGCCGCCATCGCCTCGGCGCACGTGGAGTACGACGGCACGGTCATTCCCGTGACGGCGAGTTTCGGTGTGGCCGAAGTGGTCCAAGGCAGAAGCATTGAGCACGCGTTGAAAGATGCCGACCTGGCGCTCTACCGGGCGAAGCACTCGGGCAAAAACCGCGTGTGCAGCAGCCTGGAACTGGCTGAAGCCAAGACCGGGAACTGGTTCGATCAGCAGTGCGACTATGCGATGTAATGTAGCGCGTTACACGGTCAGGTGTCGTGCTTCAAGCGTACGCGTTCTACAGATCTGGATGTGTGAGTACGGTGTCTCTCTTCCGCGGATGTTTGGGAAAGAGGGCATGGCAAAGCTATGCCCTCCCAGAACAGATCAGCTTTCAACGCAACTCTGACGCAGCCGCACGGCTTACACCCGAAGTCACCCGAGAGGCTTTGAGCGGCACGGCCAACGCAGGCCTGGTGGTCACGGTACTCGCCACGGAGGTACTACCCAGATCTCCCGCATCTCCGCCATAGGTTGCGGTGAAGGTGTGTACACCTGCAGGCAGATCGACAAGTGTGAGCGACGCGGAGCCGCCAGCCAGTTCAGCCAACCCGACGCTTTCTGTACCGTCCTGAAAGCTGACCGTGCCCGTTGCGGTGGAGGGTGACGTGACCGCGGTAAGCACGATTGGAGCGCCACGCACCGATCGTGTGGGTGAAACCGTGAGCGTGGTCGTGGTTGGAACAGGTGTGGGCGGTGGGGATAAGACCGTCCAATCGAAACGCGTGATGGAGTAGGGCGGCAGCGTGTCAGAAACGGGGTCTGTTACGGAGAACGGATCGCTGATCGTTACAGGTTGGGGCGCGTTCTTGGTTGCGTCATTCGCGCCGGCCTCATTCCTGTCGGAGATGCTGGCCGGTGCGTAGCGCGTGACCGTGACGATGCCGGAAGGCGCCTGCGCACCCGCAAAGCCTATCGCGTGGGCAGCCACCACATCGGTATTGATGACGACCATGGACCGCTGCTGCCCCGCCATGAAGCAGTACGCGTACTGTTGCGGAATGCCGTTCGCGGCGGGCGTGCCGTTGCTGTCCTGGCCGTTGTGGTTTGCGGACAGATCAAAGGTCGTGGCATTGGCCACGGGGCAGGCATACATCGGCCCGATGATGGCGGCGTTCGCCATGCGCATGCCAAGCTCCTGCGGGCGCACCGCGTTGGTTGCGCCGCCCATGTCGATCACCGCGCCCCAGTTGTGCACGTAGCCGATGTCCGGAATGGAGAAGGCGTACTGGTCGAGCGAAAAGAAGTTCTGGTCGATGATGCCCGCGCTCAGGTGCTGCAGCGCCTGCAGTGCCGTTGCCGTACCGTAGCCTGCCGCGTCCGTGAAGCTGTCGAGCACCGCCTGCGTCAGTTCTGACGAGCCCTGGTAGGTACTGTTGTCGAACTCATAAACGTTTACCTTGCCGTGCTTTCGCACTGCGGCGGATTGCTGGAAAAATGTCGTTGCCGGGTTGGTCGTGTTCGCGACCACCTCATAGAAGAGCGGGTTCCACAGCGAAGTCAGCGGGCTCACGTCACCAACGTAGAGCTGTGTGTACGGCGCAAGCTCCGCGCTGTCGGCGTTCGTGCGCGTCATCGCTTCCGTCACGCCGTAGTCCGGGTTGCCGTTCTGCAAGCCCAGCACGAGGTCGATGCCCGCGCCGTTCGACGGCCACGGTGCGCTGTTACGCATAGCCGTCCACACACCCGCGGTGTCTACCGAATAGTCGTAGTAATAGTCTGGCGCGCCCGGGCGGTACCCAAGGCCCTGCCCGGTGGCGCCCTCGTTCCAGTTCTCGTTGCCCATCGCAAGGTGGGTGGTAGGAAACGTCTTCAACCAACTCTCGGCATGGCCGTTGGCAACGCGCTTTGCTCCGTAGGTTGTGGTGGCGTCGCCGTTCAGATATTCGACCCACCGCGCTGCGTCTTCCGGACCGGTCGTCTCGGGCAGCGCGTAGTAGGGCTCCGCACCGATGGCCGCGCACAGTTGCAGAAACTCTTCGAGGCTTACGCTGTTGCTGCCGGTGCCGCCGTTCGGCGGAACGTCATAGTTCGTGCCTGGCAGCGTGGGGGAGCGCTGAAAGAGCGGCTTGATGGTGTTGTCGATCTCGTCCGCATTTTGAAACGCCCAATCGCGCAACTCGCAGGGAATTGCCGTAAGCGAGGCACCGGCGCAGTGTGCGCGCAGTGTGGCAAGCAGCTCGTCGCGAAAGACGGTGGTGTTCGTGGGATCGGTGCCTGCGCTCTTCTGGAAGGCAACGTCATCGAGTTCGACAACACCGTTCTCTGCCGTGAGGGTTACGGCGATGGGCCCGAACTGCACCTGCTTCGTCTCGTAGCCGTTGCAGACAACGGTAAACGGTGTCCAGCTTGCGGCAGTGCCGAGGACCTGGGTTTCACAAGCAAGGGGGCTGCCTGCGGACGAGTCCACGATGCGGCGCGCGCCCACACTCAGCATCGCATCACCCTCCGTACGGTAGTACCCGGAGATGGTGTACTGCCCGCTGATCAGGATGCCGACGTCGGTCGGGTTCGTGTCCACGTAGCCGTTCAGCGTGGCGGTCGAGCCATTTGCGGTCGCATCCATGCGCAGCGACTGCACACCGTCGTATGGCGCATTGCACTCGGAAAGGAGGCGTCCGCCGCCGTCCACGCTGCCCCACCAGCCCGCTCCCTGGTGCTCCCAGCTTGCTTCCGTGGTGCAGGCGTCCATCTTGCGCAGCAGGATCACGTCACCTTCCTGCACCGCGGTAGAGCACGGAGAAGCAAAGCGGTACACAGGGCCGGTGTCAGCATCCGCGACCGAGTTCCCCGCGAGAGTGCCGGAGCAGACCGTCTGCCGTGGCAGACCGCGATAGAGACGGAAGGTCGCGCCCTTCCAGAAGTTCTTGGGGACGGGATCGTAGTAATTCGGCGAAGGAAAGCTGGTCTTTGTCCCGGCTTTGAAAGCGACAAACTTGTCGCGATACAGGTCCGGCTCGAAACCGGGGTTGCGCCACAGCAGGTTCTTGTAAATCTCGCCGCCCTGGTAGTAGGTTGGTCCATTCAGGTTGATGCCGATCTTCTTCGGCGACGGCACGATCACCTGCGACTCGTCAGGCGTAATCGTCTGCGCCTGCACGGCGCAGGCCAGCAGGCTGCTTAAAAGCAAAAGCAGGAACTTCATGTGCGGCGTTCTCCTCAAGCAGCGTTCTCCGTCGCCGGAAGGCAGCGATATCCCGCTGCCATGCACGGTCGCGGGTCGCATCTGGGAGAGGTCCGGCACGGTAGACATCCGATCATGCAAGCTGCCGGACTTATGCGTAAGCATGGCTTCACACCCATGCCGCAGCAATTCCACTTCCAAAATGTGTGCATCCCTCATTAGAGGCAGACGGGCACGGGTTTCCACCAGCCTGGCAAGCGGTATGGGGTACGAAGGTAATGGTCTTCACCGGGCAATCACGCATGCTTGGTATCGTGTTGGCTGATGATTGTCATGCGTTCCGCGCTTCGTGCAGCTTGCCTCGTATGCCTTGTCGCCGTATCCCTGTGGTTTTCCGGCAGGGCCGGGGCGCAGGCGATCAACCTGCCCAGCAGCAAACAGATCCTGCCTCCGGTTCCGGGCAGCCCACAGCGGCTGAACAGCCTGCCCATGCAGATGGCCACCTCGCCTGATGGCCGCTACGTGGCCATCGTGAACGCGGGGTACGGCACCGCCGAGTCGGACTTCGCGCAGTCCATCGCCGTGTTCGACCGCACGACCGGCGCGGTCACGGACTTCCCGGAGCTTCGCGCCGCCGCGCGTTCCAAGCAGACGCTCTACTCCGGCCTGGCATTCAGCCGTGACGGCAAACACCTTTACGCCAGCTTCGATTCCCTCTCCAACCCGGAAGGCGATGGGCAGGACAAGACCGGGAACGCCATTGCGGTCTACAGCTTCGCGGAAGGGCGCATCGCACCGGAGCGTCTCATACCCATCCCGCTGCAGAAGCTGGCCGCTGGCCGCAGTCAGAACGAGGTCGGCAAGGCGATCGCGCCGGGCATGGCCATTCCACTACCGACAGGCCTCGCCGTGCTTGCCGGCCCCAACGGGCAAGAGCAGTTGCTCGTGGCAGACGAGTTCTCCGACGATGTGCTGCAGATCGACAGCGCAAGTGGACGCATCCTGACCCGCTTCGACCTTGGACAGGGTGCGCTTGCGCCGACGACCTATCCCATTGCTGTAACGGTCAGCCACGACGGCAGACGCGCCTGGGCTGCGCTCTGGAATGGCTCCTCCGTAGCCGAGCTCGATCTTCGCGCGGGGCGCGTCACGCAGACGCTCCCGCTGCTGCCGCCAGCAACGCCGACAGCGCCCAGTTCGCACCCCACCGCGCTGCAGCTAAGCCTGGACGGCATGCGGCTCTACGTCGCGCTTGCGAACCGTGACAGCGTGGCCGTGGTGGACGTGCGCAGACACATGCGCCTGCTGGGCACCTATGACACGCGGCTACCCGGCCAGCAATACTTTGGCGCGATCCCCAGTGCGCTCGCGCTCAGTGTAGACGGCAAAGACCTCTACGTGGCCAACTCCGGTTCAGACGCGGTCGCCGTCTTCCGCACGGGGCTGCCGATGCACCGTGGTGTGCCCGTGCACGCTACCGGCTTTATCCCTACGGAGTGGTTCCCCACGGCTGTGACCGTACTGGACGGCAAGCTGCTGATCGCCACCGCCAAAGGCACCGGCACCGGACCGAATGTGCAGCCGCAGCGCGCGTCCACGCATCCCAACGGCCGCGCCGCAAGGGCGCATACGTATATCGCTTCGCTGCTGTATGGTTCGCTCGCGAGCGTGGACATCGCAGCCGCGCAGAAAGACCTGAACGCGCTCTCTGCGGCAGTAGTGCAGAGCAACCGCATGACTGCGGCACAGCAGCACCTGCAGTTTGCAGGCGGTGCCAACCCGATCAAGCATGTGATCTACATCATCAAGGAGAACCGCACCTACGACCAGATCTTTGGCGACCTGCCGGTGGGCAATGGCGACAAGTCGTTGACGATGTACGGCGCGAGCATCACGCCCAACCAGCACAAGCTGGCGATGCAGTTCGGCGTGATCGATAACTTCTACGACTCCGGCGAGGTCTCGGGCGACGGCCATGTGTGGTCCACCGCAGGCATCACCAGCGATTACACCGAAAAGAACTGGCAGCAGGCCTACCGCGGCAGCGAGCGCATGTACGACTACGAGGGCGTGGTGGAGCAGGGCTACCCGCTGGCCGAAGGCATTCCCGACATCAACGAGCCGGACAGCGGCTATCTGTGGACCGATCTCGCCCGGCATGGCAAGAGCCTCTATCACATGGGCGAGTTCGTCTCGACGAAGTTCTGCGACGATTCCGGCGAAGCACCCAAGGACAGGTCGCCCCTGAACGGCACCCCCGAAGTCGCGCGGGAACGTTGCGCACGCGGAGCCATCGCGCCCGGGGAGGCGGTCCCCGCGCATTACGGCGGCGGCACCAGCCCGTATCCGTGGCACATTCCGCTGATCTACCGCAATGTTGCCACCAAGCCGGAACTCGCCAACCACTTCGACCCGGACTACCCCGACTTTAACCTCAAGTTTCCCGACCAGCTTCGCTGCGAGGAATTCCTGACGCACCTGCGCCAGTGGCAGGCCGACCGCGCCAACGGCAAAGACACCATGCCGCAGTTCCTGATGCTGCGCTTTGCCAACGACCACACCGCGGGCACCACGCCCGGCTCACCCACGCCACGCGCCTCGCTGGCGGACAACGATCTCGCCGTCGGCCGCGCGGTCGAGGCCATCTCCCACTCCGCTTATTGGAATGACACGGCGTTCTTCATTCTGGAAGACGACGCGCAGGACGGCGCCGACCACGTGGACGCGCACCGCAGCATCGCGCTGGTGGTCAGCAAGTATTCACCACGCAACACGGCACCGCTGGTAGACCACACCTTCTACACCACGGTAAGCATGCTGCGGACCATGGAAGACCTGCTCGGCGTGCCTCCCATGAACAACAACGATGCGTTCGCCCCGCTGATGCAGCCGCTGTTCATTGGCGAGGGCGACCAGCCGTCCTTCATGGCAGATACCAGCAATCGCGACAACAAGCTGATCTACCAGGCGAACGCGCCGAAGAACCCGGGTGCAAAACAATCCAGCAAGATGGACTTCACGCATGAAGATCGTGCGGACGCCCGCAAGCTGAACATCGTGCTTTGGCGCGATGCGATGGGTGCCGTACCCGTACCGCAGATGGTGCTCCATCCGCACGGCACGCACAAAGATGACGATGACGATTAGGGGAATCGCGGTTACTCTAATCGCGTGACGAACAGCCCATTGCAAGCCGACCCGGACTTCGCGCGCACTACCGACGCGGACATCGTTCAGCGCGCCGCTACAACCAGGCCTGCGCGCCTGCTCTCCCTCGACGTGCTGCGCGGCCTGACCGTCACGTTCATGATCATCGTGAACGACCAGGCAGGGGGCCATCCGTTCCAGCAACTGGACCACGCGCAGTGGAATGGCTTCACAGCGACGGACCTTGTCTTTCCCACGTTCCTCTTCCTGGTCGGGCTTTCCCCCGTGCTGTCCACGGCGGCGCGGC
>CALMAP010000109.1:17740-18245 GCA_937859825.1 uncultured Terriglobus sp.
GGGGGGGGCTTCCCCCGGGGGGGCCCTGGGGGGGGGGGGGGGGGGGGGTTGCCCGCCGCCCGCAACTGTTCTGGCACGCGCTACGGCGAGCGGTGATTCTGGCGCTCTTCGGTATCCTGATTGCCGTCTTCCCGCTCTTCCACATGACCACGGTGCGCTACTACGGCGTGCTGCAACGCATCGGCATCTGCTACCTGATCGTGAGCACGCTGTACCTGCTCTCACGCGGGTGGAAGGACAAGGTTGTGATCGCGGTCGCATGCCTTGTGGGCTACTGGGCGCTGATGCGTTTTGTGCCGGTGCCCGGCTTCGGCGTGCCCACACATGACCTGCCCATCAACGACTTCAACGGCAGCCTGAATGCCTGGCTTGACCGGCAGATCTTCGCACCGCAGCACCTCTACCAGAAAGTGCGCGATCCGGAGGGTCTGCTTTCCACACTACCCGCGGTCGCGACGGCGCTCTTCGGGATGCTCGCCGGGTTGTGGCTGCGCAGCACCGCTAC
>CALMAP010000110.1:0-873 GCA_937859825.1 uncultured Terriglobus sp.
GGTGTGGGAAGAGAGCGGCCGCTGGACAGGCATGGGCGAGAACATGTTCCGCCTCAAGGACCGCAAGGGCGCGGACCTGGCGCTTGGCATGACGCATGAAGAGGTCATGACATCCATCGCGCGCAACGAGATCCGCAGCTACAAGCAGTTGCCGCAGATCTGGTACCAGATCCAGACCAAGTTCCGCGACGAGCCGCGTCCAAAGTCCGGCCTGCTGCGCGTCCGCCAGTTCACCATGAAGGACAGCTACTCCTTCGACATCGATGCCGCCGGGCTGGACGAAAGCTACGACAAGCACGATGCCGCCTACCGCCGCATCTTCACGCGCTGCGGTCTGGAGTTCGTGGCGGTCGAGGCCGACTCCGGCGCGATGGGTGGCTCGCAGTCGCAGGAGTTCATGGTTTACACCGAGGCGGGTGAAGATTGGATTGCCAGCGCGCGTGACGAAGACGGCGAGGTGGTCTACGCCGCGAATATTGAAAAGGCGTCCTCGCGTCTGGAGGCAATCGAAGACCTTGCCCCCACCGGTAACGGCATGCCTGAACTGGTACACACGCCGGGCAAGGCGGCCATCGCCGATGTCGCGGAGTTCTTCGGCATCCTGCCTGCGCAGGACATCAAGTGCGTCGCCTACATGGGGCAGGCCGCCGGGCCAAACGGCTCCATACTTGAGAAGCCCGTGATTGCCTTCCTTCGCGGTGACCACCAGGTGAACGAGACCAAGCTGGCCGGGGCCGCGCACTGCGACGACCTGCGCCCGATGATAGCGAAGGAGTTGGAGCGCTACTTCAACGGACCTGCCGGCTACCTGGGACCGGTCGGGCTTACGGTACTTTCGAGCGATGCTTTTGACCTGAACCGCGGCTTCTACAC
>CALMAP010000110.1:883-5019 GCA_937859825.1 uncultured Terriglobus sp.
CGCCGGAAGGCGTGAAGCAGATGACCGATCCGCGCGCAGTTACGGTCGTGCTGGACAAAGCGCTCGAAGGCCGCAAGAACCTGGTCGCTGGCGCGAACAAGGTGGACTATCACTATCGCAATGTGACTCCGGGTCGCGACTTCACCTGGACTGTCGCTGCCGACATCCGTAACGTGGCCGCAGGCGAACTCGATCCTGTCGGTGGATTTCCGTTGCGCCTAGGCAAGGCAGTTGAAATAGGCCATATCTTCAAGCTCGGCTACAAGTACAGCCAGAGCATGGGCGCGCGCGTGCTTGACCGCGACGGCAAGGAGACCACGCCCATTATGGGCTCGTACGGCATCGGAATCGAACGCATTCTGACATCTGCCATAGAACAGAGCGCGGCGAAACTTGGGAAGAACGATCGCGGCGAGTGGAACTACGTGCTGCCCCCTTCCATCGCGCCGTTTGCGGTGGTGGTCACGGTAACAAAGCAGAACGCCGCCGTGCTGGCCGGGGCGGGCGAAACCATTGCAAAAGAACTGCACACCGCCGGTGTCGATGTGCTGCTGGACGATCGCGATGGTTCCGCCGGGGTGAAGTTCAAGGACGCCGAACTGATCGGCGCGCCTTTTCGCATCAACATCGGACGCAAGCTGGCCGAGGGCGCGGTGGAGTTGGTGGATCGCCTCAAGGGCACAACCACCGAAGTTGCCGTGAGCGAAATTGTATCCAAGGTGCAGCGGATGCTCGCGTGAGGCAGGTAGCAAGGTCTAAGCAGATAGATCAGGGTAGGAGCAACGATGGCGGTGAAGGTAAAGCTAGGCAGCAACGGTCGCCGCTATGACGAAGAAAGTGGCTCCGTTCGAAGACGTAGTCGCCCTTCCTTTATGAAGCGCGGCCTGCTTCTGCTCGCTGCTCTCCTGCTGGTCTGCGCCGTAATCGGCGGCAGCATCTTCGCTTATTTCTATTTCAAGTACCAGCGCGTTGTGGATGACCGCATCGCCGCAGGCCCGCTCTTTGCCAGTACCTCACAGATTTTTGCTGCGCCTAGCGAAGTAAGGGCAGGGCAGCACATGACTGTTGGCCAGATTGCGGCAAGCCTGCGCAAGGCTGGCTACAACACAGATTCGCGCATGGGCCAGTACACCTTGGGCGGCAACAGCATCTCCGTCAAGCCGGGCCCAGCGTCATTCCACTCGCCGGATGGCGCCACGATCACCGACGATGGTCAGCAGATCGTCACCATCGCCGCGGAGAACGGCGTACAGCTTCGCTCCTACGAATTGGAGCCGCAACTGATCACCGGTCTTAGTGAAGACAAGAATCGCACCAAGCGGCGGCTTGTCACCTACGACCAGATTCCCAAGACCATGGTCGCCGCAGTCACGGCCATTGAGGACCGGCGCTTCTTCGACCATAACGGCGTAAACTTCGGCAGGCTTGCCGAATGCTTTGTGGAAGACGCAACCAGCGGTCGCAAACGCTGCGGCGGCTCCACGCTTACGATGCAGCTTGCCCGCGGCTTCTTTCTCTCACCCGAAAAGAGCATGAAGCGCAAGCTGATCGAGATCATGATCACGCTGCAGATCGAGTCGCGCTTCAACAAGAAGCAGATCTTTGAGATGTACGCGAACCAGATCAACCTTGGCCAGCGTGGTTCGTTCGCAATTAACGGTTTTGGCGAAGCCGCGCAGGCCTACTTCGGCAAAGACCTGAAGCTATTGGATGTGGCGCAGTGCGCGCTGCTTGCCGGCATTGTGCAGCGGCCTAACTACTTCAATCCTTTCCGGCACCCTGAGCGCGCGCTCGAGCGCCGCAATCTTGTACTTAAAAGCATGGTGGAGACAGGTGCGCTGACCGAAGCGCAGTCGGAACATGCACAGAGCGAACCGCTCAAGCTGGCTCCTCAAAACGTAGACGCCAGCGAAGCACCATACTTCGTCGACCTTGTTCACGACCAGCTCAGCACACGCCTGGGTGACACATCGCAAAGCGGAACCCTGCGCATCTACACCTCACTCGACCCGGACCTTCAACAGGCAGCCAGCGACGCAGTGACCGCGGGCATGGTCCACGTGGATGAGGCCGCGCGCCGCATCCACCCCAGCGGACCGATGCCACAAGTTGCGCTCGTCGCGCTGAATCCGCACACCGGCCAGGTTCTCGCACTGGTTGGTGGCCGCAACTATGGTCAGTCGCAACTCAATCACGCGGTCAGCAAGCGTCCGACGGGCTCGATCTTCAAACCATTCGTGTATGCCACGGCAGAAATGGGAGCAGTCTCAGGCCAGCAACTCGGCGTTACAACAGACGATGAAGGGAACCAGACAGGCGGCGGCTTCTTTACCGCGGTGACGCCGCTCTCTGACGTGCCTACGACCTTTACCTTTGACAATGGCCGGCAGACTTATTCACCTCGTAACTACGAGGGCCACTTTCACGGAGTCGTTCCGGCCATGGTGGCTTTGGCGCAATCGCTGAACAATGCAACCGTCTCACTCGCGCAAAAGGTCGGCTTCGAAAACGTCGCCGCGCTTGGACGCGCCAGCGGTGTAAGTGCGGCAAAGGGCACACCTTCCGTTGCGCTTGGAGCTTATGACGCCACGCCGCTCGACATGGCGGGCGCGTACACGGTCTTCGCGAACGGCGGCGTTCACATCAATCCGTGGATGCTGAAGGCCGTGCGAAACGACAAGGACGACGTTGTCGCCGACTTCACCCCGGAAGCCAGCCAGGTCATGGATCCAAAAGCCGCCTATCTGACACAATCTTTATTACAGGGCGTAATGGACTTCGGCTATGGCTACGCCGTAAGGCAACGCGGTTTTACCGCTCCCGCCGCAGGCAAAACCGGTACCAGCCACGATGCATGGTTTGCCGCCTACAGCAGTAACCTCATTTGCGTGGTGTGGGTTGGCAATGATGACTACACTGACGTGAAGCTCTCCGGCGCGGTAGCTGCGGCACCCATTTGGGCCGAGTTCATGAATCGCGCTATCAAGCTGCCGCAGTACAGCGACATGAAGGCCTTCACCCCGCTCGAAGGCGTTACCAATTACCGTATCGACAAAGCCAGCGGCCTGCTTGCCGATGAGACCTGCCCCAACGCGTACAGCATAGCCTTTCTTGACAGTACGCAGCCGCAAAGCACGTGTAGCCGGATGGGTGGCGGACAATCGGGGATTCTGGGGGAGGTTCTGGGTTACGCCTCCGGAAGTGCATCTACATCATCCGGGCAGGATGCAGGAGAAGCCAATCCTGCTCGTCCGGAGGACAAGACACATCACCGCAACTTCTTTCAGAAGCTATTTGGAGGCGGTGGCAAGAAGCAGGACGAACCTTCTCCGGATGCTCCTCAGCAGTAGTCGTCCGTAGGTATGTCGGCAAAGTCTTACCAGTCGTTCTTCTGCACGACCTTGGGCTGCTTGCCCTTGCGTCCGGCAAGCAGCCAATCCAGCCTTGAGCGCACGTCTTTGTCCCTGGCTTCGCCTTCGATCTTCCCAATCGTTTCGCCGTTCTCATCCAGAATCAGCGTAGCCGGTACGAGTTCGCCAAGGTTCAGCGCGGCAAGCGTTGTCTCGTCCGCCCCTGTCCATACCGGCAGGTGGAAATCGCGTTTGCGCACGACATCGTCGATCTTCCCCTGCGTGTCCGCTGCGTCCAGCGAGATTGCTAGGAACTTCACATTTTGTGAGGTGTAGGCATCAGCAAGCTTTTGCAGTCGCGGCATCTCTTCTTTGCAGGGACCGCACCATGTTGCCCAGAAGTTCACCACGGCCGGATGCCCATGTAACTCCTTCAGGCTGTGAGTCGATCCGTCGCGCGCCTTGAATGTCATGGGACGATCGCTGGTGGAAGCGGCAGTAAGTGTCGCAGCAAACAAGGTACAAGCTACGGCTGCACGAGTGGAGCGCATGGCACATTTCCTTTACAGAGATGCTGGCAACTATAAGCATTTTCCCGCCCCGTGTCTCTCCACCAACAGGTGGAGAAAAAATCCGTAACTTTGAATGTTGTGCCTGGTTAGCTGCTCTTCTTAGTATCGGCGGGTCATGAAAATACAGATCCTCCGCGTCACTTTTGTGGGTGCGCTTTGCGCATTCTTTGGAGCCAGTTCCGCACGTGCGCAAGGCTGCCTCGCGGCGCACACT
>CALMAP010000110.1:5029-6192 GCA_937859825.1 uncultured Terriglobus sp.
GCGGCGACGGTTTTCTCCGTCATCACCCACTTACGGTCGAGATAGATTGGCGCTCCTACAGTTCGTTTCGCCACTTTAGCGGAACGGTAGAAAATACCTCGCGTCAAGCGCTTGGCACGTTTATTCCTAACCACCAGAACCTGTACTACATGAATATGGATCTTCAGCTTTCTCCTCGATGGAGCGTGAACGCTTTTGTACCGGTGTTGCAGGGAACGCGCGATCAGAAGTACGCGCCTGTGCAGAAGGTCGAAGTAGCCGGTATCGGCGACATGATCCTCGGCGTTCAGGGATGGGTGCTGCGTCCACCGACTGAGAATGGCGGCAATATCGCCTTCAGCGCAGGACTCAAGCTGCCTACCGGCATCAACAACGGTATGGGAACGGCGCGCCTTGCCAACGGCACGGTGCAAAAGGTGGTCGCGGACCAGTCCCTGCAGCCGGGCGACGGCAACTGGGGCTTCACGCTTGGGAGCCAGGCCTACAAGCAGACACTGTTCCACACCATCGGCTACTTCCAGGGCTCCTGGCTGTTTAACCCGGTGGACACCAATGGTGTACCCACCTTCCGCTCGGCCAAGGGCGAGGGCGTGATGTCCGTTACAGACCAGTACCTCTTCCGCGCGGGCATTTCCCGCCACGTGCCGCATGTATACGGCCTGGCCGCCAGTTTTGGCGGACGCATGGAAGGTATTCCTGTCCGCGACGCTTTCGGCAAAAGCAACGGATTTCGCCGTCCCGGCTACATCATCTCAATCGAGCCTGGCCTGCAGTACCAGTACAGACGCAGCATGATCTCACTGAGTTCTCCTTGGGCAGTCCAGCGAAATCGCCGCGCATCCGTGACCGATCTGGCCAACGGCAAGCATGGTGACGCTGCATTCGCTGACTATGCCCTTGGACTAAGTGTTTCGCATACATTCTAAGTAGATTCCTGAACCGGCCTCGCTAGGCCAGGCTGAGGACTTGTCTTCAGCCTGGCGAAGCGTTGTCCAGAAATCCACGATGTCTCAAACGATCAGGTTTCAATCCACGCTGCCCGTGTGGGGAGCGACAAAATAGGTGTCAATTTGTCACCTATGGCACGTAGTTTCAATCCACGCTGCCCGTGTGGGCAGCGACGTGAGAGCCTGGCGCGGTACGTCTACGGCCGCGTTTCAATC
>CALMAP010000111.1:0-1979 GCA_937859825.1 uncultured Terriglobus sp.
ACCACTTAAATTTTTTATAAGGCTTCTTCACTTATAATTAGAGCAAGCGCCTGGCAAAATCTGCCCCGCCGATTCCTTTGAAGCTACACCTTTGCGAAACCCGCCATCTCACAAGCAGGGGTACATCACAGATGAAAGCTCTTCCTTGGATTGTGGTCGGTGTAGGCATCGGTGCCGCACTCGCTTACTTGATCGTTAACGCACCCGAACCTGCCTACAGCACCGGTGATCCGGACGCCGAACGATTTGCACGCAAAGCCTCAGCCTGGGGCACCGAACAGCGCCTAAAGGGCAAGGGCGGCGATCTGTTAGGCAAAGCGAAGCAGGGTTTTGGTGAGGCGGTTGGCGACGAAGATACAGCCGACAAGGGAGCCGTAGACCAGGTGGTCGGGGCCGTGAAGGACACCGCAGGCAAGACCGCTCATGCTGTGAGCGATACCGTACGCGAGTACAACCGCTGACCCAGGGCCAGTCTGCGCTTGAAGCAGACTGGCTCGTGTCCGATGCTACTCTTCCACTATGGCTGTATCTTTACGCGACCATGTTGCAAAGTTCCACGGTGAGGGTCTAGCTGCGGTTTTTGCCGAACTTGCCAGCGCGGCAAAGTCCATCGAGCAGCGCATTCGGACAGCGCCGCTGTCCGACACGCTTGGGGCATTCGGACACACAAATGTCCAGGGGGAACAGCAGCAGAAGCTGGATGTGTTCGCGAACGACTCGGTCATAGACGCGATGCGACGACTGCCTCAAGTGGCTGGCATCGTAAGCGAAGAAGACGACGAGCCCGTTGTGTTCGACGGCAAGCCTTTGGGCCGTTTTGTTGTAATTACCGATCCGCTGGATGGCTCTTCCAACATTGACGTGGACGTGAATGTTGGCACGATCGTTTCCATTCAGGAGATTGGCGCAGGAGAGGACCTGCGTACGGCCGCGCTCAAACCGGGCAGCCACCAGGTTGCAGCGCTCTATGTAAACTACGGGCCTTCCACCATGCTGGTGTACACGGCAGGCAGGGGTGTGCACAGCTTTACGCTGGCCGATGGAGAATTTGTTCTGAACGCAGAAGATCTGGCTATGCCTGAGCAGGGGCCGTACTACTCCGTGAACGAGGGGAATGCCGGTGACTTCCCGGAAGTGTTCCGGACCTACCTGGAGAAGCTCAGGGACGGCTCTCTACTGGGACAGAAGTTCAGCTCCCGCTACGTTGGTTCCTTCATCGCGGATTTTCATCGCACCCTGCTGAAAGGAGGTGTTTTCCTTTACCCTCCCACGGCGAAGGCTCCCAATGGCAAGTTGAGGCTGCTTTATGAGGCAAACCCACTGGCCTTTATTGCGGAACAGGCGGGTGGCGCCGCAACCGCAGGCGTAGCGGAAGGTGAGAGGCGCGAGGCGCGGCGCGTCCTCGAGCTCATCCCCGTTGAGCTTCACGGACGCACCACGCTCGTCATCGGCAGTCGTGCCGAGGTCGCCGCATTTGGCGATCTGGCCGCAGCGGCAAGTTCCAAGGAGTAGCCTTGCCGCCGCAGTCGCACACCACCCAACGCATCTACTACGACGAGCAGCAGTGTACGGAGTTTACGGCGGAAATTGTAGAAATCCGTGAACTCGCGCGAGTTGATGGCAAGCCCGTGTTTCAGGTGGCACTCGACCGTACGGCGTTCTACCCCACCAGCGGTGGCCAGCCGCATGACACGGGCCTGCTGGTTGCTACATCGCGCAGTGGCACTGTACTCGAAGCGCCTGTCACGGACGTGGTAGAGGACGATTTGGGCGAGGTGTGGCACACCACAATGAAGCCACTGCAGCCGGGTACAACCGTGTCAGGACGAATCAACCCAGACCGCCGCCGCGACCACATGCAGCAACACAGTGGTCAGCACCTGATTTCCGCACTTGCCGCGACGGAGTTCGGGGCCGTAACCGTCGGTTTTCGGCTTGGAGAAAAAGCATCCCCGGCTGATCGGACAATGACCTCGATG
>CALMAP010000111.1:1989-5139 GCA_937859825.1 uncultured Terriglobus sp.
CGATGCATCCCGAGCAAATGGAGCATCTGGAGAAACTCGTCAATGACGCCGTTGCCGCAGCTGTGCCGATCACTCAGGAACTCATCTCGCAGCAGCAGGCGCAAGATTTGCTCGTCTCAGGAAAATTGCACAAGCTTCCGGAACGCTCCGGAGAGATCCGGCTCATTCATATTGAAGGAATCGACCGCAATGCATGCGGCGGTACCCACGTGGCAAACACCGCGCAGATTGGGCCTGTTCTTTTCCGCAGAACTGAGCGCGTTCGTGGGAACACTCGCCTGACGTTTCTGTGCGGCTCACGTGCACTCGCAGCAATACGGCAGGACTGGTCGGCCCTTTCCCGGATGGCGCTTCAACTCTCCACCTCGCCTGAAGATCTGACTGGCCGCATCCGCGGTATGCAGGAAGAAATAAAAGAACTTAGAAAGCAGTTGCGAAGCAACAAGACGGTAGGCGCGATTGAGTAGCGCACCTGTTCCTGCTACACTCTGCCTAGTAGCCCGCTCAATTTATAGAGCGCCCAGGAACACCACTCGTAGCCGCGATGTGGGGCTGTAGCTCAGCTGGGAGAGCGCCTCGTTCGCAACGAGGAGGTCAGCGGTTCGATCCCGCTCAGCTCCACCAATACGCCAGGGCTACTGGCCGGTGGCATACGCGGGAGTAGTTCAGTGGCAGAACGTCAGCTTCCCAAGCTGAATGTCGCCGGTTCGATCCCGGTCTCCCGCTCCATTCATTACAAAGCAGATAAGTATCTGTGACCTCGATACGTCTATTTATCGATGCGTCTGTAGAAATATGCTACTCGATCCTATTGCGGGCATCGCAAATGTTGCAGGTACGTATCGTCGAATCCATGCCAACGCTCGTTCATGAGCAATTCAGCTACTTGCGTAACGGAAGGGACTGACTCGCGAACTCACTTCCCGGCTTTCGTTCCATCACCTGTCGCTGCCGGTTTTTCAGCCACTCTGCCTGTTCCATTCGACTGACCTTTTCTGCGACGGCCATGGAAATGAAGTGGTTCAGCGAGACATTGTCCTGTTTGGCGAAGCGCAAAGCAGCGTTGCGCAGGGAAGGGCTTAAACGAAGGGGGAAGCTCGTGGGATGCTTGTCGCCAGTCATGGAATGCCGCCTGTTCACTCTTTGCTTATGTAAGTTCACACTACTCGCATAGCATCATCGCTGTCTGTGCGGCGGAAAACGTAAGGTAAAGTCTTTCGTACTTTGACGCATTGAAAGAGAATCACTGTGCTGATTATCTTTGTAGACGAAGCAAGCTCATTTACAGTTTCTATCTCAAGAAACAAAGGCGGACCTCTGAGAGTACGACCTTTGTATGGAGCCTGGCCTACATCTTTGTAATAGGGACCCACACGTTGTCACGGTCCCACTTCACGTGAAGCTCTGTTTTACCGCCGGCAGTCTTTTCAAAGCCGATACTCATCTGTTCCTGGGGTGCCGGCAGTGTGCCCTTCATCATGGGCACGCGGACGAGGTCCTTGTCCGCGCCAGGATAAGGGATGCCCCACTCACCGGTTGCCTTGCTCACGATCAGCGTCCACTTGTCTGCAGTGGGCAGAGCGAAGAGAGTGTAGCTGCCCGCCGGCACATGTTTGCCGGCGATCATTACGTCGGCGGTAGTCTTGAAGCTGGTGGCTTCATTGGCACCAAGCCGCCATTCCTTGCCGTAGGGGTCCTGACCACCGACCATCTTACGACCGCGCAAAGACGGCGCACCGTAGCTGATGTCAATCTTTGTGCCTTGCAGGTCTAGGTTGGCCATCTTGCGGGGGCTGGGGATGGGCTTGCCGTCCTTGGGCATGTGCATGCCATCCATTTGGGCAAACATCAGGCTTGTACAACCGGCAAACATGGCTGCTGCGAGTACGAATTTCTTCATCGGGGTTCTCCGTGGGCTGCCTTGCGGCGCGCAACCAGCCTAGCAGCAGAGAAGACCGTCAAGTGCGTGATCTTTTCCCCAAATTCGGCTGCATCCGGCTGTACAACTCCTGCAGAGTGCGGATACCTGCTTTGGCTTCGGCATCATCCGGCTGTTCGTTTTTATCGTTCCAGCCGGTATCATCGCCGCGTTCGCCGCTTGGCTGAATCACAATGCCATCGCGTCTTGCCAGTACATTCAGACCGCGATAGTAGATGCCGTAGTTCACACCTTCCTGCGGTATGAGCCAGGCAATCTGCCCACGCACCGGGACCACGCTTTCATCGGACCAAAGCTGGCGTGCGCCGTAGCCAGTGCAATTGATCAGCACATTCTGTGGCAGGGTAGCGAGTTCTGACGGAGAATGAAATTCTCGCGTCTCGATGCAGCCACCTGCTGCCAAAAACTCCTGCATCAGCTGGCGGGCGTAGCTTGCCACGTTGAATGTGAGGGATGAAGACCTGCGGACGTACTTCGTTGGGAAAGGAGTCGAGCCGGCAGGCAGGTCCACGCCATGTGGTGTGATGTCCGCGATGCGATCGCGATAACGCGCGAACGCGTGCTTTTCGTATGAGGGAGCATTGTCGTTCTTTTCCGATTCCATTGCGTTATCGAGCAGCGTGTACCGATCGGTCCACTCGATGGGAGTACCTACCGAGCCAAGATAGCTCTGGTAGAGCGCCCAGGATGTTCGGGCCATCTGCTCCCAGGTGGCGGGAAACGTCGCCGGAGCGTCAGAGGTCAGCGCGATACGGGAATCCGGTGTCCAGGAACCGGTGGCGCGTGCCGACCGCACATAGGGTGGCCGCTCCTTTGCATAGATGGTCACGTTCAGGCCGAGGCGCTGTGCCGTGAGGGCTGCCGTAAGGCCAAGCGCGCCAGAGCCGATGATGGCGACGCTGCGCAGACCCGGATAGGCCGACATCGCTTTATGCACCACCAGATCAGCCGATCCCCAGGAAAGCGACCAGCCACTGCCGCCGTGTCCGTAGTTGTGCACCACGAGCTTGTCCCCGACCCACTCCGGATCGAGCCGCGGCCCTGCCGCGCGAAAAGGACGCAGGCAGACCGTGATCCGAAAGATGCGGTCCATGTCTGCGCGGATAGGGATAATGGGGCCAGGAAGGTCATACCATGGCGTACGCTCCGTTACGGGAGCAGTTGCTACCTGTGCCGCCGCTACGTGCCTGGCGCAGCCCTGCAGCATGCCA
>CALMAP010000112.1:0-3286 GCA_937859825.1 uncultured Terriglobus sp.
GTTATGAGGGGTTTGGTCTGCCAATCGTGGAAGCAATGGCCTGCGGCGCAGCGGTTCTGGGCAGCAGAAGCTCGTCAATACCAGAAATCGCTGGCGACGCCGCTTTGCTGGCCGAACCAACCAGCATTGCAGCGCATCTCGAAGCGTTAAGCCTACTGCTGACCGACGATCCCGCACGGCGGAGTCTGTCGGAAGCCGGTCGCAAGCGAGCACAACTATTTACGTGGGAGCGTAGCGCTCAGGGATTACACGACCATTTCGCAGCGCTACTCTAACTTGAGCATCTTGGCAGCTAGTCACCGAAACCAACTAGCCTGCTACATCGGCATCAGAGACCT
Organism: uncultured Terriglobus sp.; assembly: GCA_937859825.1. GTDB lineage: Bacteria > Acidobacteriota > Terriglobia > Terriglobales > Acidobacteriaceae > Terriglobus. The sequence goes on from CALMAP010000112.1 coordinate 339, forward strand.
TGGCGTGTGTAGATGAATTCTCATAAGTTTGTAGTCGTTCATGGTGGAGCACGAGACGGTTACCAACTGGCTCTCGCGCTACAGGAACACGGCCTTCTCGAAGCCTTAGTTACCGATCTATTCTGGCCCGCTGATTCTATCTGGGCCTGCTGGCTCGAAGGAAAATTGCCCGGGTACGTTCAAAGCTTGGTGCGTCAGCGATCTCGTGCTGGCTTACCCTCATCCCGCGTTCGCCAGACGCTTGCGAGTGGATTGCTCGCCCACATCGTAGACCGGCTGCCGTTCGTTCCGTATTCTGCCAAACGCAGAATACGGAGGTGGTCCGATGGACGCCTTGGGAGAGTTGCAGGCCGCCTCGCGTGCACTACAGGTAGCAAATTGGTCAGCTACAGCTATTACGGAGATCAAGCGTTTCAAGCCTATGGCAAAGCGGCTATTTTGTTTCAGCTACACCCTCATCCACAAACGATGCGTCGAATTCTGCAAGCTGAGCTTGCCGACCACCCTGAATGCGCGGCATCTTTGAACCTTGAATGGGAGTTATCACTCCCACAAGCAGATTTTCAGCGGCTGGTCAGAGAATCGGCCAGCGCCGTTCGCTATCTGGTCGCGTCCAGCTTCACGCGGCTAAGTCTCGAGGAACATGGCGTCTCTCCAGATACCATCGAAGTCATTCCCTATGGCGTGGATTTAGAGCGCTTCGTTCCTGCGCCAAACAAAGCTTATGGCAAGACATTGCAGTTGCTTTTTGTGGGCAGAATCAATCAACGCAAAGGCCTGAGTTATTTACTGGAAGCTCTAGGCATGCTCAAGGGAGAAGATATCCACCTCACAATTTGCGGCCGAGTCGTGGATGATCTTCATATATTCGCCGGTTTTGCTGAACAGATAACAATCCGTCCTTCGGTTAGCGCGGAGGAGCTCGTTGCCGCGTATCAAGCGGCAGATCTCTTTGTTTTTCCGTCTGTGGGTGAAGGCTTTGGGCAGGTCTTGTTGGAAGCCCTCGCCTGTGGTCTGCCGATACTGGGGACGACAAACACCGCCGCGCCGGATCTGATCGAGGATGGCGTTCAGGGTTTTATCGTTGAGCCTCGCCGCCCCGACCTTTTGGTACGGCATATCTCTTGGGCGCTCGCCCATCGTGATGACCTCGCGAATATGGGAAAGCGTGCTAGAGAAAGAGCGGAACAGTTTCCATGGACAAACTTTCGCGCAGCGTGTGTCCGGGTGCTCTAGCAAGTTGCATGGATGTTTATGCGAATCTCCGGCTCGCTTGATGACTCCCCTTGCCGACCTTGGTCGAGTTTGGGAGAGCGGCGAATCTGGTGTTCTCTTACTGTGATTCTTCAAGAACACCCGGTCAGGCGGAGAGCAGATGCACAGCGTATGCAGGCTCAACGGACGCGTTGTAAAGTGCTGCAGTGCGGTTGTCCGGGGATTATCGGGCGCAAACAGTACCACGCGACCTTACACTGCAGCGAATCACAGCAATCGCCTCTACTGCTCATAATGCGTGATCGCGCACGTATTCCGTACATGTGACAGCAACAGCGCGGCTGCATTATCACTTGATCCTGCGGCCCACATCCGTCACTAAGACTTGATTCATTTCTGTTCGAGGGTTCGTGGCGATCATCACGTGTTGCTGGCGAGTGGTGCGATAGGACGACTCGCCTTCAACGTAATAGGTTTAACCGTCTAAACCGTCTGCCGTGTCGAACTGGATGAGCGGGCGCCCTCACTTCTTGCTCAAAGCTGTGCTACGCAAGCCATCCCGCTCGCATCCGTGAAATTTACTTAACTCAGCACTGGATGCATCGCATCTGCGATTCACACCGCTTCGTACAAAAGATCAGTGGCAGAAAGTACCCACGCAGGCAGCTTCACTCCACAAACGAGACTCTTGTGATCTTTCTTTGCAAGTCAACTCTCCTCCTCAAGTTTCAGTCGCAGACGATGATACGTTGCGTTTTAGATGAGCAGCACACGTGTACTAAACGTGTACAACTGTGTACTACTGGACATGGCCCGATGTACCTACATGTGTACTACACATTCAGCACACGTGTGCTCTATTTTTGTTTCAGAGCGGCTCTCGGCTGCTCAATTGAATGGAGCTTCGGCATGCCGGTAGTTGTGGCCGCAAACACCAAGGGTGGAAGTGGTAAATCCACCAGCTCTCTGATCCTTGGCACCACTCTGGCCCGCATGGGGGCAACGGTTCGGGTGTTGGATGCCGACCCGCAGAGAACACTGGTGAGTTGGAGTAGCGGGCAAAGCAAGTACCGCGACATCGTGACCGCACCCAAGCCGGGTGTCGACCTCTCAGACCAGATCGATCAGATCTCAGCCGAGTACCAGTTCGTGATTATCGATGTGCAAGGGTCGGCCAACCAGGAGCTTGCGGCCGCCATGTCGCGCGCTGACCTGGTGACCATCCCTATGCGCGCAAAGACCGCGGATGCAGAGGTCGCCGCCAATGCCATCGGGCTTCTGAATTCACAACAGAAGTTGTTTCGGCGCTCCATTCCGCACGGCGTGGTCTTCATCGCGACCAACCCGGTCATCACAACCAAGGAAGAGAAGCACATTCGTGAAAGCGTCAAACAGCTTCAGATACCCTGCTTCCACACGTCGCTGCATGAGCGCACTGCCTTCTCGCACATGTTCCGCTTCAAGGTCGCCATCGACGAGCTAAGCAGCAAGGAGACGAACGGGCTTGAGGCTGCCATGGAAAATGCGGACGCGTACGCAACGGAAGTGATTGAGACGTTGAGAAAAGCACGCCAGAAGGGAACTGCCGCATGAGCAGCCTGACCACGAGCAATCCGCTAATGAACTCAGGCGCGCTCGACGACTTTCAGCCTCGCCCAAAGCCACCTGCACCTATGGTTGCGCCAGACAACAGCCGCGCCGAGAAAGCGATCGTGAAGCAAACGGCGCAGGAG
>CALMAP010000112.1:3296-10835 GCA_937859825.1 uncultured Terriglobus sp.
CCTTAACGCAGCCACCATTGTGCGTGCCAAGCGCAGTAACAACGGCAAGGCGAGCAAGAGTCATACGCTGCGGCTCTACATCCAGGACCTCAACCGCTTTCAGACCTGGTGCAACGACAATAACTACTCGCAGGCAAAAGGCTTTGAGATCCTGCTCGACCAGGTGCTTCCCTAGAAGAGGTGGAACCAGCATGACCCAGGTCCTTTCTCCCAAGCCGCCGCGGAATTATGCGAAAGAGCGCGAGGCTGCGCTGGCCCGAAGCGTGGACCGCGTCGTGGGCCTGCGTGAAGACCGCGACACCGGTGCCCTGGGCGACGAAGTCATCAAAATGGCCCAGGCACTTATTCTTTGCACGCTGCCTTACCGCCCCACGGCAGAGCGGCAGGTGGTACGCTCCGCGCGCTTGAGCGATGGCTCAACACTCCGCGTGACCTTTACGGCTGGCATCAATGGCATCGACATGGCGTTCGGCAATGACCGTCACTTGATGGCGTGGCTGTTCGATAAAGCGATCAACTCAGACACGCCATTTGTCACGATCAAGAGTGCCAGCGATTACTTACGGGAAACAGGGAAGAGTAGGAACGGCGATCGCGTTAAGGAACTGGCTGCGCGTCTCGCGCGGCTCACGGGACTTGTGATCGGTATCGAGCGCCGCTCTTCAGGCAGCACGCAAACGGTCATGCTGCCGATGATCGCTTCGTCTAACCTGCCCAGCAATCTCACGCTTCAACTCAAGGCTGAAGATGCAGGGCAGAAGCGCCTGCCAGGAATCGAGAATCCCTTCGGCATTCAGCTTGAGGAGCGTTTCTTCCAGGACATCAAGAAGCACCACGTCGCTATTCCAAAGAGGCTATGGCTGCAGCTGCAAGGGCAGAAAGGCGGGCCACAGCTCCAAGACCTTCTGACCTTTTTTGTCTACCGCTGCTACTGCGCCCAGAGCGAAACAGTGATTCCGTGGGCAGGCCTGCGCGAACAGTTTCCGCAGGACGACAGCAACCCGCGCCGGTTCAAGCAGACCGTGAAAAAAGCCGTGCAGCAGTTGAGAATCGTATGGCCGGAAATTCGGATCGACGTGGTTGAGGAAGGCGTATGGGTCGACAGGGCAGTGCAGCCTCTGCTGCCGGACGATCCCGGCAAAAAACGTGTGCGCCGCCTCAGCGCAGTGAGCTAATCCTTTCGCTTCGGCTCGCGGCCAGACCTTCCGCGTACACAACACCCTCATCGTGCCAGCTCCTAGGTGGACCCTCCGCGTACAAAACGTCTCACGAGCAGACGTATGTCGAAAACTCGGCCTCCGAATGAGCGGCGGACCTTTCGCGTACGCTTTGAGGGCCGCGAAGGGGCAGCAGTGAAGAGACGTTCCTAGCTGATTTCGGACCCTCCGCGTACACCTAGGCTGCTTTTATGGTGAAACTCATGCGGCGATTCCGAGCAGTTGCCCTGCTTCTGCACATTGTGACGCCGCCCTTCCGCGTACATCGCGTTCTACCCAGTACAAAAGGCGCTCTGCAACGTGCGTAGACCTTTCGCGTACAGATCCGGGATCAATCACGATTCCAGCACCAACGCCCCAACAGACCTTCCGCGTACGGCGATTCCACCAATCTCCTTCAAAGGGAATGCCATGAGTGCCGCTTTCATAAAGGTGGACTGCTGAAAGAGCGCCGCCGCAAAGCACTCAGCCGGCAGGTTATCTAGAGAATTGGGCATGCACAGCCCTCCGCGTACGGCATTTGGCCCCTCCTGGTACGCTCTGTGGACGTTCCCAGTACGGGTTTTCAGACCTTCCGCGTACGCATTGTGGACCCTCCGCGTATTTCCAGAGGACCTTCCGCGTACTCCTTAATAAGGAAGCAAGAGAATACAAGAGAACAGGAGATTTACACCAGAAACAAGAGGAAACAGGAAAGATCGCCGATGCACACCAGCACTCTTAGTCCAAAACGCGACACCCTTTTCTCTTTCAGGTCAGGCCGGACGCCGGCGCTGAGTGTACGCAGAAGGTCCACAAATACGGATGGCTCAGGCTCTTGTGCTCTCGTGCTCTCGTGCTCTCGTGGAACTACACCCTCCTCCTTGGCGGTCTGCGTTCCAGGCTGAACAGGGAAGGGAAGCGCAGCCGCCGTCACTTCTATCCAAAGATGGCAACCGGTTCCAGCCAGTCCTTTCTCGACCACACGTAGATGCGGCAAATCGTGCGCTATGTCGACACGGTCAACCTGATGACCTATGACAGGTATGGCAGCCAATTACATACCGGGCACCATGCGCCGCTCTACGGCGATCCAAACGATCCCAGGAACGCGTCTTCTGACAAGTCTGTCCGGGCTTATCTGACGATCGGCGTTCCGCGGAACAAGCTCGTGCTGGGCACTCCGTTCTACGGCAAGGGCTGGAAGAATGTTCCGGCCCGCTACAGCGCGGTGTTGAGTGCTCGGTTAGACTGCGGGCCTTGCGTATGGCAAATCAGGTTAGTCCTTGAGGTGTGAGAGCAGTTCCGGGTGTCGAGCTGATGCCGGAACGAAGCCAAAGAAAACTCTTGCAAGAAGTAAGCACTGGCGGTAATGTAGGCTGCACATTTGTAGTCACTGATTGCGGTTACGCATTTGCTGTCTCTGCCGAGGAGCTCGCTGTGCTGTCCTTGTACCGTACTGTTCCATCCAGAATTATTTGGATGCATCTGCTACTTGCCCTTTGCTTCCTTAATCCAGTGGCTGCCCAGCAGCCAACCGCTGCTTTGGACAATGTGGCTCCTCTTCTCACCCCGTTCCAGCAACGGGTCCTGTTGGCCTTCTCGCCGACGGGCCTGCCATTCAAAGGCATGACTCTGACCGGTACGATCGACCGGAAAGCCGGATCCACGCGGGAGACCGGGACGATTAAGCTCCAGGTCTCTGCAGACGGTTCGTCGGGCGAAGAGTGGACTAGCGCGGGTGACAACCGCATCATCCGAATCACACCACTCACGGCGGACCGCACCTGCAAGGTCACAAGCAAAAGCAGCACTACGGCCAAGGACCTGAGCGGGAACGCGTGCCAGCGGGTCATTCCATGGTTCGCGCCATGGCTTGCAGGTCCGCTGCTCTCAGCCACATTGGCCACAGCTACTGAAAAGCAGGACCAGTCAGGCAGAACGGTATTGAGCATTGCCCCAGCGTACGGTGCGATCTCCGGCATGTCGGACAAGACACAGCAAAGTGTCCGGCGATCGTCGGATGCCGCTTTCGTCGATGTGTCGTTTGATACCGCGACAGCGCTCCCATCCGGGCTCCACTTCACGGAGCAGCTCAGCACGGAGGCAACGAACGCAATCGATGTTTCGGTGGTGTACAGCGACTACCGTCTGGAGCTTGGATTCATGGTGCCGCACCATATTCAGCGCTACCTGCAGCACACGCTCGAAGCCGACATCCACATCACCAACGTTGTCCTGAACTGATCCGGGAGCGGTTATGCGTAAGATACTGCTTGCCTTCTTGCTTTTCTGCTTTGGCGTTGCCGCTTGCCAATCACCCGCGACTGGCAGTTACCCCTTTGCGACCTTTGACTCGCGAGGGTTCGATTCCATCAATATCGGCAATCTAAATGTTCGGTTCAACATCCCGATCGTGACACGCACGGGCCGTGGACTGCCGTTTCACTACAGCCTGCAATACGAGGGTCTGGTGTGGACACCGGCGACGAGCCCCTCTGGAATTGCCTGGGTTCCCGATGCAAATTGGGGATTCCAAGGGTTACTGAATGGGACTGGCCTCAAGGGCTATCTCACACACCAGGACCTGACCATCGCTTGCGCCCGCCCGCCCCACTATAGCGGTGTTGTTCCACCGACACACCGGGTAACGAACTTCATCTATCACGATGAGTTTGGTGTGAGCCACCGGTTCAACTATTCGTTCCAGGCCGCCTGCCTTACTTCGTCCGGCGATGAGGACATAACATCTGGTGACGGAAGCGCACAGGACAACTCAGGCTACACTCTGAACGTAAACGACACGAGCGAAGTCCTGACACGCTCGGGCAGCGTAATCCATCCCGCGCTTTCTGCCACGGGACAGGACGCAACGAGCCTCACCGACAGCAACGGCAATCAGATCAGCGGCGACGGTTCGGGATCGTTTACCGATACCCTGGGCGTTACGGCGCTTACCATCAGCGGGTCCAGTCCGCGCGTGTTCACCTATCCGGTCACGCGGCAGGCGAACAATGCTGCCACGGCGAGCACCACGCTTTCCTACCAGTCTTACACCGTGCGCACGAATTTCGGCTGCGGCATCACCGAGTACGGCAGCAACAACGTCTCTCTGCCCGACCGCGTCACCTTCGCGGACGGGTCGTATTATGCTTTCACCTATGAGCCGACGCCGGGGACCTCGAGCGGCGAAGTCACTGGACGCCTCGCTTCGGTCCGGCTGCCAACCGGGGGAGTTATCAGCTACTCCTACACTGCGGGATGCGGGGCAGGCATCCATGCCGATGGTACCGTGGGTTCTCTCTCTCGGACCACTACGGACGGCACACGTCAGTACAACCGCGCACCAAACACCAGCAACTCCACCTACACCGACCTGATCGACGAGAAGGGCAACGACACGCACTATGTCTTCTCCATCGACTCCGCGACGCAGCGCTTCTTCGAGACGCACCGTCAGGCACATCAGGGAGACAGCAATGGACCCGTCCTCCAGGACCAGTACACCTGCTACAACGGTACATCCACGCCATGCGACGGCCAGTCGCTGACGCTGCCTATCTCTGAAGCGGACGTGACGCTTAGCTACAACGGCGGCACCCAGACGCTAACGAAGAATACCTACGACACGAACGGAACTCTGCTGTTAACCTCCGTTCTTCGAGACGGTGGAGGCGTCCTTACGTCGCTGACCAACAACTACGATGGCCAGGGTAACCTGACCGAAACGGTTAACCGCGCACCGGATGGGGTTCCCTATACCGATACGTACTATAGGTACGACGAAGGCAGCGTGACGGCCACTTCGGGTGTTCCGCAGCATACTGCCCCAACCGGAGCGCGGGGTAATCTCACGTCCACCCACACCTCCGCAGGTTCCACGTACCTTACCACCTCTACCACGTATTACGACACCGGTCAGCCAGCCACGACCACGGCCCAGGACGGCGGTGTGACCACCTACAGTTACGATGCAACACAGGGTTTTGCGGTAGGCACAAGCCTGCCCACACCCTCCAGCGGTGTGGCGCTGTCCACCTCCGCGCAGTACGACACGACTAGCGCGGCCATCGTGAGTTCCACCGGCATGAACGCAGGCGAGACCGCAACGATCAATCGTTACGACGCAAGAATGCGCCCCATCGACGTGACACCGCCGGGCGGCGGCAGCATTACCACGTCGTTCTACTCCCCTGTCGAAACGGTGGTGTATCAGGCACTCGACAACTCCCGCACCGGCTGGACCGATGTGCTTCAGGACATTTATGGGCGCACCAGCCGCGTTGCGAGATACAACGGCCAGAGCGGGACGCCTTTTTATCTGGTGGATTACTGCTATGACAGCACCGGGCTGCTGCAGTTCCAATCGTCTGCATACCAGGGCACTGGCTTCGGGGAAACGAAGCACTGCCCCGGTGGCAGCGTGAGCTACTCCGGCACCAGCTACGTGTACGACGCGCTCGGGCTGGTCACCGGTGTGACCAACGACGACGGTACGGCGAGTACGCAATACAACGGAAGGGCAGTCAAGACCTCAGACGTGAACGGCGTCTCGAAGATCACGCAGTACGACCTGATGGGCCGGGTGTCTGCGATCTGCGAGATCACCAGCACTGCGCTCGGCAGCCAGTCTCCCGGCGACTGCGGCATGGAGATCGCCGGGACCGGCTTTCTGACCACGTACAGCTATGAACTGGTGAACCATACGACCAAGATCTTTCAGGGTTCGCAGTTCCGGGTCTTCGTCACGGACCCTTCAGGGAGGCCTACCGCCACGTATGAGCCGGAGCGGGGCGACACAACTTACTCCTACAACTTCGGAACCCTTGGTCTTGAGGTGACCCGCACCCGTGCCAAGGCAAACCAGACAAACTCGAATACGAAAACCAACACGGTCACGCTTTACGACAAACTGGGCCGGGTCATCGGTGTCCAGTACGACGATGGCCTGACAAAGAACCGGTATTTCGATTATGACGGACCTTTGTCATGGATGGGCTGGTCGACAACTCCTACAAACACGAAAGGCCGCCTGACTGCGACCTCGCGGGAGTCGAACACGATGTCGCAGTATAGCTACGATGTGGCGGGGAACGTGGTCGACATGTGGCAGTGCGCTCCGTCGATCTGCGGTGGCGCGAACCAGCAGAGCCGTTCCTCGCTGGATTACACCTACGATCTGAGCGGCGCGGTGATGTCGTCGTTCGACGGTGCGAGCGGCAACATCGCCTACACACGATCCGAGGCCGAAGAAATCACCTCTGTGACGAACCAGTCCTATACCGATACTGTGAGCACGCCAAGCCTGGTGACGAGCGTGGTGAACGGCCCCTTTGGCGTTGTCAGCTACCACACCGGCAACGGGTTGAACATCTACAAGGACCATGACAGCCTGGGCCGCCCGGCAGGGAACTACGTCTGCGGCGGCGCGGCGCAGCCGAACTGCGCGGGCCAGCTCTACGGTCAGTACAACTACTGGCATGGCGCGCAGGTGCCGGGCCTGTGCGCCACGGTGCTGAACCAGTGTGAGAGCCACACCTACGACGACTTCAACCGGCTCACGGGTGTGAACGGACCCACTTCTTCCTCCTACGGCTACGACCGGTGGGGCAACCGCACCTATGCCAACGGCGCAAGCTACAGCTACGATGGGGCCAACCACCAGGTGGGGCTGAGCTACGACGCCGCCGGCAACCAGATCTCGGACGGCGTGCACAGCTACACCTACGACGCGGACGGGAAGGTGCTGCAGGTGGACGGCGGGACGACGGCGCAGTACGCTTACGATGCGATGGACCAGCGTGTCCGTGTGACGACGCAGTCTGAAGACACGGAGGTGCTGTACGACCCGTTCGGGCGGCAGCAGTCGAGCTGGAACGTGAGCAATAACTTCGGCAAGCTGGGCCGCATTTACTGGGAGGGCCAGATGCTGGCGAACCGCTCCTGGAACGGCCAGACCTACTTCCACCACGGCAACTATCTGGGAACGGAGCGGCTCCGGACGAACTACCAGGGACAGGCCGCCGCCACCCTCGCCTCCGGCCCTTACGGGGAGAACCTGCAGGAAAACTTCAACGACGGCTGGTCCATGCACGACACCACCAACTACACCGGCCAGGAACACGACAACACCACCGGAACTGACCACTTCCTCTTCCGCCAGTACCAGAGCACCCTCGGCAGATGGATGAGCCCCGACCCATATGATGGCAGCTATGATGCAGGCGATCCGCAGAGCCTCAATCGGTATGCGTATGTGCTGAGTAATCCAGTGGGATTGACTGATCCGGACGGACTGGATTGGTCTGGCGGCTACAGTCTGTGCTATTTGACCGGCTCAAAC
>CALMAP010000113.1:0-1572 GCA_937859825.1 uncultured Terriglobus sp.
TTGCCGCCGAATTCCACAACGGTTATCGCCGGGTGCAACGCGATCACGCGATCCACGCGCGCCAGGCCGTCCTTGGTCGTTTCGCCGCTGATGCCAAGGTTTACCACGCGATAGTGATAGCCGGCCCCGTCAAGCAACGTCTGCAAACGGCTGGGATAGCTCTCATCGGGATTCACGCCATAGCCGGCAGTCAGGCTGTCTCCAAAACAGGCGATTACACGCCGCCCATCCTCCATCGTCGCCTGCTCCTGCTTTGTAATCGGTTGGGAGCGCGCCCTGAGCCGCGCCTCCTGCAGCGCCGTTGCACTGTTCTGCTCTTCCGTGTGGTGTGTGGTCTGGTCTGCCTTGCAGCCCGCCAGAGCGGCTGCCGTCAGCAGCACCGCACAGCCCAGCATTCTTTGAAACATCATTTCCAAAATCCTTTAGTAGTATGGCTGCCGCGCTCGGCGACGCGTGCGCCAATGCGAGATACTGTGCAGGTGACTCAACCCAGCATCCGCGTTTCCGGCCTGAACAAATCCATTCGCAACGGCAGTAGAAATGTTGAAATTCTGCTCGACATCACTTTTGATGTGCAGCCGGGCGAATTTGTCGCCATGGTTGGAAAGTCGGGCTCGGGAAAGAGTACGCTGCTCGGGCTACTGGCCGGACTGGACAATCCGACTTCAGGCGAAATTACGCTGAACGGAACACTCATCACGTCCATGCCGGAAGACAAGCTGGCGACCGTTCGCGGCAAACTGATCGGTTTTGTCTTTCAGAGCTATCAACTTATCCCCACGCTTACCGCAATGGAAAACGTGCTTTTACCGTTTGAGTTAAACAGCAAAGCCTCTCAAGCAGAAGGCCTCTCCCGCGCACGCGCGTTGTTGCAAGACGTTGGTTTATCCGAGCGCGCCGATCATTATCCTGTGCAGCTCTCCGGTGGCGAGCAGCAGCGCGTGGCACTGGCACGTGCATTCATCCTGAGACCGCCCATCATTCTTGCAGACGAACCCACCGGCAATCTTGACTCGACGAACGGAGAACAGGTGATGCAATTGCTGATCAACCTGAATCGGCAGGAAGGCACGACCCTTGTGCTGGTCACCCACGACCCGGCGGTTGCGGCACACGCCAGCCGCATCATCACCGTCAGGGATGGCGCTATCCTTTCAGACCTGCCAAACGCGCCTGCCTCGACCACGGCTTTACCCACGGAAAGCGCGTAGATGGCCACGCTGCCCTGGTCCACAGCAATACGCATCGCCCGTCGTGAGCTTCGCGCGTCGAGCGGCAAATTCCTTTTCGTCATTCTTTCGGTCGCTGTTGGTGTGGCGGCACTTACAGGTGTTCGCGGCTTCTCGTCCGCCTTTCGTCAAACGTTGCTCGTACATGCTCGCTCCATTCTTGCCGGTGATTTGGGCGCGCGCATGTTCCAGCAGGCCACCGATCAACAGGAGGCCCAGATAACCGAAGCGGCAGGTCACGCCACCCGCGTCACTGCAGTGACTGAGATGGTTTCGATGGCCACGGCCGCCAACTCGCTCGACCCTCTGCTTGTGTCCGTAAAGGCTGTTGACCCGCATGAAT
>CALMAP010000113.1:1586-5398 GCA_937859825.1 uncultured Terriglobus sp.
CGCTCGCCGCGACACTTACCGGCGATAACGTTGCTGTAGGCGATGATCTTCTCATCCGCCTGAAGCTGAAGTTAGGCGACCGCATCACCTTAGGCGACACGACCCTTCGTATCGCGGCAATCGTACTGAGTGAGCCGGACCGGCTCTCCGGTGCCTTTGCCGCAGGACCCCGTGTGCTTCTGTCCCGGGAGCAGCTTGAGCGTACGCACCTGCTGGCTCCGGGCTCACGTGCCAGCCAACGATACTTGTTCAAGCTGCCTGTACCCGATGATCGCGCCGTTGCGGCTTTGAAAGCATCACTCGAGAAGGCGCTCCCAGAAGCCTCCATTACGGACTACCGCGAAACCAATCCTGCCATCACCATGGCACTGGACCGATCGACGAGCATCCTCTCTCTCGTGTCTCTCGTAGCACTGGTACTCGGCGCGCTGGGCGTCGCCATGGCCATGCGCACGCACCTGCTGGAACGGCTGGACAGCATTGCCATCATGAAGTCACTGGGCGCGGACAGTGGCTCGGTAATCCGAATTTACCTGCTGCAGACGGTGCTGCTGGGGCTGGCGGGGGGCGCCGCTGGTGTTCTGCTCGGCGTCGGCGTGCAACTTGTATTGCCGCTGCTGCTTGCGAAACTGTTGGGCATCACGCCTGAGCTGCACATCGCAACCTCTGCCATCGTTGCCGGCCTTCTCACTGGTTTCGTCATTACTGTGCTCTTCACGCTTCCGCCTCTGCTCGATATCCGAGACATCCGGCCCATTCTGATTTTGCGTAGAAATGTGGACGCACAACCCGAGAACCGTCAATGGCGAAAGAGAATCAGGAACAATCTGGCACAGTTCATCGCAATGGCGCTGGTGCTCATCGGCCTCGCTTTGATCGCAACCGTGCTTTCCGAATCAAGGCAGATAGGCATGATTTTCACGGTAGGGCTCTTTGCCGTGATGCTCGTGCTGCTTGCTGCGGCCGCACTGCTGCTGGGTGGGCTCAAGGCCTTCCTGAACCGCACGCGGCTTGCTCTGCCTTCCGTGGTTCGGCATGGGCTTGCGAATTTGTATCGGCCTGGAAACCCCTCGGCTGCTCTGCTTGCGGCACTCGGCCTTGGCGTGATGCAGATTGCCATTGTGCTCTTTCTTGGCCAGGCGTTTACGAAAGAGTTGCGTGTTTCCACGAATCCAACGCTGCCAAACGTCTTCCTGATCGACATTGCAAAGGACGAGATCAAAGGCGTGCAGGACCTGCTGAAACAGCAGAGCATCGTGCGCGGCACACCTGAGTTCCTGCCTGTAATCGCCTCACGCATTCTGTCGGTGGACGGCACTCCTGCCGCCGACCTGAAGTTGAAGAACTTTCCGCAACGCATGCTGCAGTCCATTTCACTTACCTGGTCCGATACGCTTCCAGCCGGAACCAAAGTAATTCAGGGAAAATTCTGGCAGCCGGGAGCGAGCATTGCCCAGGTTGCGATTGGTGAAGGCCATGCAAAGCGGCTGAACGTGCATGTTGGCTCGCACATCGTCTTCGCTGCCGCTGGTGATCCCGACCACCCCATCGATGCGGAGGTCACGGCACTCATACGGTCCGATGGTCAGCATGCGTACTCACGCGCCGAATTCATTCTGCCGAGTGCACCGTTACAAGGCCTGCCGGTAGTCTGGTACGGTGCGGTCCATAGCGATCCCGATAAGGTCGGGCAACTACAGCGAGTGCTCTACGCAAAGTACCCGACTGTTACCGTCATCAACGTCGCGCAGGCGATGGAGACGCTCCGCAAAATTCTGCAGCAGGTCTCGCTTGTTGTGCAGTTCCTCGCGGGCTTCTCGATCTTTGCCGGACTTGTGATTCTCGCCTCAGCCATCGCCGGAACCCGCTATCGCAGGCTGCGCGAGGTCGTGGTGCTAAAGACGCTGGGTGCAACACGCTGGAGGATCGCTGCAATCTTCTCCATCGAATTTGCGACGCTCGGTCTGGTGGCAGGGCTGGTCGGCATGGCATTTGCGAACCTGAGCAGCGCCGTCTTGCTGCACAAGATGGAATTGGATTATCACTTCCAGACAGGAGAGAACCTGTCAGCGTGGGTGGGTGTGGCTGTGCTGACCGTACTCACCGGATGGCTGGCCAGCTACCGCGTGCTCGGCCAAAAACCACTTGAGGTGCTGCGCGGAGAGTAAGGCTTATCCCAAAGAGCGCGTCATTGGGGGTATTCCCTTCCCTTCCACTCCACACGCTTCGCCACGGACACCTGCTGCCACGACCGCACCATCAGGAAAGCGAACAGAGGCAGTGCCAAAACTGAAAGCAACGTATCCACAACGCTGGCGTGGGAGCGCTGAACGCGCGTCAAGTACCGGAACAGCACGCGAAACCACAGGACCCAGATGGCCGCCTTCTGCCAAAACACAAGCCACGGCAAGGCAACAACCAGCAGCGGCAGGCCGGCGATTAACAGAAAGTCAAGGAACCGCGCAGCGGCAAGCCACACAGGCCGGCCGAAAAGCAAAGCCAGGTTCTTCGGCCATCCCGCGATCAGCTCGCCCGTGGTGCGGTACATGCGCGCCGCAATCATCTCCGGGGCGTAGCGCAGACGAATGGGTGCGCGGCGCTTCACCAGACGTGCAAGGGCGACGTCCTCGAGCACCTTGTCGGCGACAGCCTGGTGTCCACCCACATCGAAATACGCCTGGCGGCTCACAAGCAAAAACTGCCCGTTGGCAGCGGCAACCGGGCTCGCGGGGTCGGCAATTTTCTTCGGCGGAAAGGTACTCGCCAGCTCCGAAAAAATGATGGGCAGCAGCGCCCGCTGCACGACATTGGCGGCGATCTGTCTTGGGGAATAACTCAGCAGCGCAACATCGTGGCGGTCCGCCTCGACAATGGCACGATGCGTTGTGCCGGGTTCATGAAGCGTGTCCGCGTCTGTGAACAGCAGCCATTTGGCCGTGCGCGCAAGCTGCTGGTTTGCGCCGAACCAAAGCGCGGCATTCTTTCCTGTGAAACCATGCCGGCGCGGCTTCAGTTCCGGTGCGCGCACCACGTGCAGTCCCGGGTGCGAGAACGCCAGTCCTTCCGCAATGGCCAGCGTTCCATCTGTGGAACTGTCGTCGATCACAAAAATGTGCCAGTGCTCGCCGAGCAGAAAACCCGGTTCGGACTGCGCAAGTAGCGATTGCAGACAATCTCCTAAATTGTGCTCCTCGTTGCGCGCAGGGATGAGCACAGTGAGTTCGTGCGTCGAAGGCTCATCGTCTTTCATCTCCAGATAGGAACGAGTGCGCAACGCTCGTGACGGTGGTGCGCTGCCGTCCAGACGCAAAGAGAATTCTTCCTGTTGCTCTGGGGTGTTTCCCTGCTGTAAATCCGCCATTGCCTTCGTATTATAGGAACTACGATGTTCCGAAGTACCCTAGGCCGTTCTGCGATGTTGTTGCTTGCTGTTTGCCTTGCTGTGCTCTGCGGCTGCAACCGCGGCGATCATCCGCAACAGGTCTCACGGGCTGCGCCCGATTTCACGGTGCACGATGGTACACGCGCTGTAAACCTGAAGGACTACCGTGGCCGCGTAGTGGTGCTGAATTTCTGGGCCACATGGTGTGCTCCCTGCCTGGACGAACTTCCCAGTTTGCAGAACCTGCAAAAGGACATGCCGCAGGTGCAGGTGCTTGCCGTATCGATCGACGATGACGCGGCTGCTTACCAGGCTTTTTTGAAGCAGTATGACGTTCGGCTGCTCAGCATTCGTGACGGTTCCGAAGGTACGAACCTGCGCTTCGGAAGCGTGCGTGTGCCAGAGACGTTCGTAATCGATCGACAGGGAC
>CALMAP010000113.1:5408-6937 GCA_937859825.1 uncultured Terriglobus sp.
CAAGTTCATCGGGCCACAGCAATGGACGGGTTCCGAAATCGAGCAGTACCTGGCAAAGATATAGCCCTGCAAAGCAGAACGGAGCACCGCAAAGGTGCTCCGTTCGTGTGTCCTGCCAAGTGCGGTTAGATGGTGTAGCCCATCTCCCGAATGATCTTGCGCATGTACTCCTGGCTCTTCATCACTCCAGGCAGAGGATCTTCAGCCTTGATCTCATACTCAAGATCAACGAAGCCTCCGTACTGAATGTCGACCAGCGCTTCAAAGATCTTCCGCACGGGCATCACGCCCTCACCCACCGCTACCTGGCTCTCCCTCACCAGGGGATCGGCAAGGTCTTTCATATGACAGTCGTAGAGACGATTGCCCGCCATCTTCACTGCCGCCACTGGGTCGGTTTTTGTGCGAAGCGTATGACCGAAATCGATGCAATACCCCACGTGGTGATCCAGTGGCTCGATGAACTTCTGGATGTCAAAGGGAGATGGCCACTCCTTGTCTTCCGGCCCGTGATTGTGGATCGCCATGCGAATGTCGTATTCCTTGCAGAAGCGCGCGACACGCTGCAGCGCCTCGTGTGAAGGCGAGCCCACGAACAATGGTATTTTTGCCGTTTTCAGGTATTCAAAGGCAGGACGTATGGCCTCATCTGTGTCCGTTTTGAAATAGATCGTGCCGGAAGCCGTGAGATTGATCCCCGCCTTGCGGTACGCATCGGCTTTCGATGGAACCTCGCTCAACGGTTCCATCGGCAGGTGAAAGTCAGCCTTCACGTTCAGGTTCGTAATCTTCGCCTGGTGCAGCATGTCGATCATCTGCGGCGGCTTGAAGTTCCGAAAGCTATAGGAACACTGCCCCAGCTTCAGCGGAGACGCTTTCGCGGCAAACGAGCGGACTGGAAGGGTCGCGGTCGCAGCGATCGCCGCTCCACCACGCAGAACATCACGACGGGTCATCTGACTCATGCGCGCAAGTGTAAGTGAGGCGTAGGAGAGTCGTCTACCGGGCGTGGCCGGAGCTCACGCCTCTCACTTCGGACGACCGGTTCCGTCCCGCGAATGCTGCCGCATCCATCTGTACTCTCGTCTTTGCCCGCTCAAAGCACTTGGAAGTATGGATTTTGCGCGCAGATGGTTCGCCCCGTTTCTTGCTCCTTCCTTTTGGAAGGGACAAGTACTTCCTGAATACAAAGGTGCCGGTGGCTGTTACACCGCCGTCACCTTCTATCGAGTCTTAGCTATTTTGTTATTTGTTACCGTCGCGGAAGACTCGCATACATCGCCCCCCGAGGATCCCCTTGTCGGAAAATTCGCAGGGCTGGAATGGGTCTTCTATGTTCTGCGTATCCAGCACCTGGATCCACGGTGTTTTCGCTGGCGGCTCAGGCAAGGTGAACTCCACACCATCTGCTGAGGCGTTTACCAGATAAAGAAAGCTGTCATCCTTTACCGGGTTTCCTTCTTCGTCAACGATCCCAAGGGTCTGGCCGTTCAGAAGCATGACGAGCGATTTATTCCATTCCGTATTCC
>CALMAP010000113.1:6947-10357 GCA_937859825.1 uncultured Terriglobus sp.
TCGTCCGTGAATTCCTTGCCGTCGGCACCGTACCACGCAATGTCACGCACGACAGAGCCGCGAATGGTGCGGTCCTGAAAGAACTTCTGTCTGCGAAGATTTGGGTGCTCACGGCGCAGATGGATCAGTTTCGAGGTGAATTCCATAAGGCGCTTGCGTGGTGCGTCCATGTTCCAGTCGTACCAGGTGATCTCGTTGTCCTGGCAGTAGCCGTTATTGTTGCCCCGTTGCGAACGCGCGATCTCATCGCCGCCGCAGATCATGGGCACGCCCTGCGACAGGATCAACGTCGTCAGGAAGTTGCGCGTCTGCCGCTCACGGAGTTCGTTGATCGCTGGATCTTCTGTAGGACCTTCGGACCCCATGTTCCAGGAGTCGTTATCGTTGGCACCATCGGTGTTGTTGTCGCCGTTGGCCTCATTATGCTTCTCGTTGTAGCTGACAAGATCGGTCAGCGTGAAGCCGTCATGCGCCGTGATGAAGTTGATGGATGCATTCGGCTTGCGGCCATCATGCTGGTAAAGGTCTGACGAACCTGTAAGCCGATACGCAAAGTCTGAGAGCGTGCCTTCATCGCCCTTCCAGAAGCGGCGCACCGTATCGCGGTATTTCCCGTTCCACTCCGCCCACAGTACCGGGAAGTTGCCGACCTGGTAGCCGCCCTCGCCCACATCCCATGGCTCGGCGATCAGCTTGACATTCTGCAGGACCGGGTCCTGGTGAATCACGTCGAAAAAGCCGGAGAGCTTCGAAACTGCCTGCTCTTCGCGGGCAAGCGTGCTCGCGAGATCGAAGCGGAAACCGTCCACGTGCATCTCGGTGACCCAGTAGCGCAGCGAGTCCATGACGAGTTTCAGCACCTGCGGATGTACCAGGTTCAGCGTATTGCCCGTCCCGGTGAAGTCCATGTAGTAACGCGGTTTGCCGGGCACGCGGCGGTAGTAATGAACGTTGTCGATGCCTTTCATCGACAGCAGAGGGCCAAGACCATTTCCCTCGCAGGTGTGGTTGTACACCACATCGAGAATGACCTCCATGCCGGCGGCATGGAGTGTCTTGACCATCTCTTTAAACTCCGTGACTTGGCCTCCACCATCACCAGCCGAACTGTAGCGCGACATAGGGGCGAAGTACCCGAGGGTGTTGTAGCCCCAGTAATCGCGGAGATTACGATCGACGAGTGGACCTTCGTCAATAAAGTGATGCACCGGGAGCAGTTCTACCGTAGTGACACCGAGCTTCTTTAAGTACTCGATGCTCGGCTCGCTTGCCAGACCTGCATAGGTACCACGCAGCTTTTCCGGCACCTGCTCATTGCGTTTGGAAAAGCCGCCAACATGTACTTCGTAAATGACTGATTCTGCAAGCGGGATATCTGGAGTACAGTCATTGCCCCAATCGAACTTCGGATCGACGACGATGCCCTTTGGCACACCCGCGGCAGAGTCCTGAGCATCGAATTTCATTTCGTCGCCGCTGGTCACGTCATACGGAAAGATGGGTGCCTTCCAGTCAACCTGGCCTTCGATGGCTTTGGCGTACGGATCGACAAGCAGCTTATTTTTGTTGAAGCGCATACCTTGCTCTGGGTCATATGGCCCATCGACACGATATCCATAGCGTTGCCCTGATTTGATGTGCCGTACGAGCCCGTGCCATACAAACGCAGTGTGTTCTTTAAGAGCGACACAATCTGTTTCCTTTCCCGATTCATCGAAAAAGCAAACGGAAACAGCTGTTGCCGTTTCTGAAAAGAGTGCGAAATTTGTTCCGAGTTTGACTGGCGTTGCGCCCAGTGGGTGGGGCTTTCCTGGCAGAAGTGTACGTTCCATGCTTTCCTGAAATTCCTTTGCTGAAGAAACATTAGGAGAGATGCGTTATGCCTGAGAACTGTCGTCCAGAACTGACGAATGGCCTGGAATGTGCAAGAACCGTTAAAGATTCGGGATTGGCAGCCGAAGGAAACGGCGGAGGCATCTGAGACAGCTACGTGAGCAAATCATCCAGATACAAGCTGAGCGAAGGCACGCCCGGCCCGCGGGGTGCAACCTGGGACGGCCGCGGGACAAATTTCTCTCTGTTCTCAGAACACGCCACCCGCGTCGAACTGTGTCTATTCGATAGAACCGGACAAAGAGAAGTAGCGCGCGTGGAATTGCCGGAGTACACCAATCAGGTCTGGCATGGATACCTGGAAGGCGTGATGCCGGGTACCGTCTACGGATACCGCGTGCATGGCCCCTACGAGCCGCGGAATGGTCATCGCTTTAATCCCAACAAACTGCTGCTGGACCCCTATGCCAAGGCACACATCGGCAAACTTGCATGGCTGCCACCGATCTTTGGCTACAAGCTTGAGACGGGTGACGACACGACCTTTGACGAGCGTGATTCTGCACCTTGTATGCCGAAATGCCTGGTCGTTGATCCCACCTTTTCATGGAGCGATCAGCCATCACGCTTCAACAGGCCGCGCGTCAACTGGGACGAGACGATCCTTTACGAGACACACGTGAGTGGATTCACGAAGCTGCATCCAGATGTTCCGGAGAAGCTGCGCGGCACCTATGAAGGCATGGCCGACCCTCATGTGGTGGAGTACATCAAGACCCTTGGCATCACCTCTGTGGAACTGCTGCCAATCCATACCTTCGTAACAGACAGCCATCTGCATGAACTGAACCTGACAAACTACTGGGGGTACAACAGCATCGGGTTCTTCGCACCCGATCCCCGTTACGCTGCGGACCCCAACCGCGCGCTGTATGAATTTAAGGAAATGGTCGCCCGTTATCACGAAGCTGGTATCGAAGTTCTGCTAGACGTGGTCTACAACCATACGGCAGAGGGGAACGAGTTTGGACCGACTCTCTCTTTCAAAGGCATCGACAATGCGAGTTATTACCGTCTCCTGCCCAGTAATTTACGCCACTACATCAATGACACGGGCACAGGCAACACGGTCAACGTGAGCCACCCGCGAGTCATGCAAATGGTGTGCGACAGCCTCCGCTACTGGGTCGAGCAGACGCACGTGGACGGGTTCCGATTCGATCTGGGAACCATTCTCGCGCGTGAACCCAACGGCTTCGATAACAAAAGCGGCTTCCTTAAGGCGGTAAGCCAAGACCCAACGCTGAGCCAAACCAAGCTGATCGCGGAGCCGTGGGATATCGGCCCAGGCGGTTATCAGGTGGGAGGCTTCCCACCTGGCTGGACGGAATGGAATGACAAGTTTCGGGATACGGTGCGCGAGTTCTGGAAAGGCGGCTCCAGCATTGCGGAGCTCTCAAAGCGGCTTACCGCTTCAGGCGATCTGTTCGATTGCATGGGCCGGAGGCCCTGGTCGTCCATCAACTTCGTTACGGCGCACGACGGCTTTACCTTGAACGATCTGGTCACCTACAACG
>CALMAP010000114.1 GCA_937859825.1 uncultured Terriglobus sp.
TCATCCGCGAGGCCCTGCACCCCTACCCGGACGGTCTGGTGATCGCCACGAAGGGTGGACTGGTGCGGACGGGGCCGAACCGCTGGCTTCCGGTAGGCCGTCCCGAGTACCTCGAGCAAGAGGTGCACATGAGCCTGCGCCGCCTGAAGAAAGACGTAATTGATCTGTGGCAGTTGCACCGCATCGATCCCAAGGTCCCCGTGGAAGACTCACTCGCACCGATCGCCAAGCTGCAGAAACAGGGAAAGATTCGTCATATCGGCCTGTCGGAAGTGAAGCCTGAGGAGATTGAACAGGCTTCCAAAGTTGTAAAGATCGTCTCGGTGCAGAACGAGTACAACATCGGCAATCGCAAGAGCGAAGACACGCTGAATTATTGCGAGAACCATGGCATTGCATTCATTCCGTGGTACCCGGTGGCGGCAGGCAAACTGGCGAAGGCTGGTGGGCCGCTCGATCATGCAGCAGGCAAGCACGGCGTAACGGTCTCGCAGCTTTCCCTTGCATGGCTATTGCACCGCAGTCCGGTCATGCTGCCGATTCCTGGGACTTCGTCTGGCGAGCATCTGGAAGAAAACGTGAAGGCGCAGGACCTGAGCCTGAGCGATTCGGAATGGGCTGAGTTGGAATCTGCCGCCAAATAAATAAGAAGAACAGCCACTTAAGCAAAGACAGGCGGTGTGAACCCGCCTGTCCTTTTTCACGTTGTAGTTGGCAAAGCCGGTACATGTTGATGGCGGTTGCTGGCGCAGGCACACTGCCAGCGTGTTCAAAATTCGGGGCATCTCAGGCTGCTGTGATCGCTCATACGATTTCTGCTTTGCCTACCGCAGACGAGAAAGCCAAGAAAGTAGTCGACTCCATTCCCTGGAAGTCACTACGACGAGAAGCGAAGGAACGTTTCGGCGTTAAGGAATTTCGCTCCGCGCAGCGGGAGGTATTGCGGGCTGTGATGCAGGGCAGAGACACACTTGCTATTATGCCCACCGGCTCCGGCAAAAGCCTGACGTATCAGTTGCCGGCACTGTTCCTGCCGAAAGCAGTTGTAGTCGTTTCCCCGCTGATCGCCCTGATGCAAGACCAGCAGCACCACGCGCGAGATGCCAGGATTTCCGTGGAGAAGATGGACTCCACGCTCACCGTGGCTCAGAAGCGCGAGGCTGATGAAGCAATCCGCCGTGGAACCCCCGGCCTGATCTATGTGACGCCGGAACGGCTGGAGAACCGCGACTTCATCGCGGAGCTCAATCATTCCGGTGTGTCCCTTTTCGTGGTGGATGAGGCGCACACCATTGCGCAGTGGGGTCATGACTTTCGTCCGGCGTATCTTGGACTCGGTCATGCGAGAAAGAAGCTGGGTAATCCTCCTGTACTCGCCCTTACCGCAACAGCGACGCACGATGTGGTGAAAGAAATTCTGCAGCAACTGCATGCGATCGATCCGGTCGTAATCAATGCTGGATCGGAACGGACAAACCTCTTCCTGACAGTTCACTCCACGGTGAATAACGATGCAAAGATGGACCGCATCGTCCAAATGCTGCAGAACCAGAACGGCATCGGTATCGTCTACACCGCGTCGATCCACACGGCGAACGACCTGCATGAGGCCCTGCAGCAACGCGGTGTCAAAACGGGCGTCTACCACGGTGGTTTGAGCAAGCGGGAACGTGAGGCGGCACAGGCGGACTTCATGGCGGATTGCTACAAGGTCATGATCGCCACGAAGGCCTTCGGTCTAGGAATCGACAAGCCGGACATTCGCTTCGTGTACCACTATGAATTTCCTGACTCCCTGGAAAGCTATGCGCAGGAGGCAGGCCGCGCTGGTCGTGATGGCGAACCGGCGAATGCAGTCCTTCTCTATCGCGTCGAAGACAAGCGCATCCAGAGCTTCTTCTCCCGCGGCCGTTACCCGGACGGCGAAGAGCTTGAAAAAGTAATGGGCTTGCTTTCAAAGGATGAGCCGCGAACTCTTGAGGATCTCGCTATTGCTGCGGAGCTCGGCAAGCGGCATACACAGGTAATCTTGTATCTGCTTCGTGAGGCTAAACTCGTGAAGCGCAAGCACGGTGCGTATCTTCGCAAGCGCAATCCCGTCGTGGTCGATGGCCAGATTGAAAGTCTGCTGCGTTTCTACATGGACCGCAAGCAACACGATAAAGACAAGCTGACTGAGATGATGCACTACGCTGAGACAGCAAAATGCCGCCGTCAGGTGCTGCGCGCCTACTTCGGAGAAGACCTCGGTGATTCGTGCGGAAGCTGTGACAATTGCGTCAATCACACTGCGGAACTCACCGCAGCACAACCTGGTCAGAGTGCCGTGGACAGACCAGGCGTGACTCGGATTGAGACTCCCTTTGGAACCATCGTCACCACTGCACCGGAGACGCTTCCACAAGTGGACTTCGAGGATCGTTTCCACATTGGAGATGGCGTGTCTCATGCGAGCTTTGGTCCCGGTCACATTGTTAAGG
>CALMAP010000115.1 GCA_937859825.1 uncultured Terriglobus sp.
CCGTGTAGACGTTGGTGGAGCTCCACTTCAGCTCGGCCACGCCGTTGCCGCTGGTGAGCAGGTGATGCGCACGAATGTAGACGGGAACGGGACTGAGGTCATGCAGTTCGGCAAGCAGCTTTTTGCCGTTACGCATGGTGGTGTAGTTGCCCTCGTCGTACCCGAACCAGCTATAGATTGGCTTGTAGGTCCCGACAGGTTTGCCCAGGTCGACTGCGATGTGCACGGGCTTGCCCGAGGGCGCTCCCGGAGCGGCAGGGATGGTCCCCTGCCCTATGGCCGCAGCCGCCGACAGCAGCGCCATGCACACCGGTATGGCGAAACGCATCTTCATTGGTCGTACCTTTCTACCCACTTGTTAGAAGTTGTACTTCAAGGCGAACTGAATGTCGCGCGAGGGCACGGAGGTGCTGGTGATGTTGCCGCCCGCCGTTGCGTCTACCGTTGCGTTCGGTGCGGAAAAGCTGGTGGTATTCGACAGGTTGAAGAACTCTGCACGAAAGGAAAGGTTGGTCTCATGGGGCATGCGGAAGTTCTTGAAGACCGAGGCATCGAACTGGCGATACAGGTCAGAGCGCAGGGTATTGGCACGCACCTGCCCGTAGCGGTACGCATCGTTGCCCACACGCGGAGCGCCGGTCAAGGTACCGTTCGGCACGCGTGCAGCCGTGATGTAGCGGCCCTTATCGAACCAGGCAGTTACCGCCCTGCTGTAGTTCGGCGTGGAGGTCAGGCTCAGGTCCGGGCGCTGGCCGCCCACGCCTGTGTTTGCAACGTCGCCGGAAACAACAGGCGTATACGGCGTGCCGCTGCGCACCACAACGATGCTCTGCAGCTGCCATCCGCCGGCCAGAGCGTCTACCAGCCCGTTTGCATGCGCCAGGTACTTGCGCCCCCGGCCTACCGGCAACTGGTATGTCTCACTGAACGCAACGTTGTGCGGAATATCGAAGGGTGACAGCGCGTACTCATAACCCAGATTGCCGCCCAGTGCAGGCGACTGGTTGAACTGCAGAAACTTGGAGTAGGTATAAGCCACCAGGCCTGTGAGGCCGTTGCTCATACGGTGTTCCAGCTTCATCTGCAGCGAGTTGTAGTTCGTGGAAAGGTCCTGCGAAACGTAGGAGATGTTGCTGAAAGGCTGGTACGGCCGCCGCGTCTGAATGGTACCCGGGCCCGGCGTCGGATCGTTGAAGTCGTTGTTCGACTGCAGGTGCCGGCCGTTGTTGCCCACGTACCCGATCTCAAGCACATCATGATTGGACAGTTGCTGTTGCACGTTGAGGCTGTAGTGCTCGTTGTAGCCGAGCTTCAGGTGCAGGTAAGTCGGTGTGAGCTGCGGGTTCGCCAGTGCGGAACCGAGCGGCGCGCCTTGGAAGTAGTTGGCCAGAGTACGGGTGGGGGCAACGTTCTGTGTCTGATTCTGCTGCTCGGAAAGGCGGAACGGCAGCGAGTTCAGATTGACGCGTCCACTGGTGCCCTCAGGCTCGTAGAAGATGCCGAAGCCGGAACGCAGAATTGTTTTGGGAGTAAGAGCGTAGGCGATACCGATGCGTGGGCCGAACTGCTTTCGATCGGTATAGGTGAGATTACTGGGCAGGTTAGCCTGCGAACTGGTCTGGATGTACTGCCCGAAGAACTGGTAGGCGGCGGGTGCGGCATACTGTGCACCCAGGTCTGGGGTGGCTCCGCTGCCGCCCACAATAATGGGCTTGGCACGGGAGGGATCAAACGTGCCAATCTGGCCTCGGTACCCGTCCAGCCAGGGCGAGTACTCATAGCGCAGGCCCAGGTTCATGGTCAGACGGCTGCTCACGCGCAGGTCGTCCTGCACAAAGAACTGCTTGTAGACAGCCTGGCCGCCGAAGTTGTTGGCGGGGTAGGCGCGCGTCACGGAATTCGGGAAACCCAGCAAAAAGTCCGCGTAGGCATCCCCGGCAGCATTGCCGTTAAAGCTGAAGCTGCCCGCGTAGGTCTGGCTATCATAACCGAGCCACTGGTAGTAGCGGATCAGCGTGCCGAATTTGAGCGAGTTTTTGCCCTTGAGCAAGGTAAAGTTCTCGGTGCCTTCGATTGCCTTGCGATCCTGCGACTTTGGCCGCTGGTCGAATGCGGAGCCCTGCAGTGGGGTGTATCCGCTGAAAGCGTAGTCCGGAAAAGAACCACCGGTGCCGGGCCGAAGCTGCGGCGTGAAACCCTGCACCCCGAACTGCGCGTTGTAGTCAGGTCCCTGCAGAAACGCTTGCAAGCGCACGTGGCTTGGCAGGTAGTGCACGCGCGCCTCGTTCACCTTGTTGCTGCCGATGTTGGTGATCAGTCCGGCTGCAATGTCTTGCCCGATGGAGGTAAGCGCCGCCGTGCCCAGCGCGGGTGACGCGTTGGGATCGACCTCGTGATTCGTCACATAAATCCAGCGAGCGAACAACCGGTTGTTCGTATTGATCTGGTGATCCAGGCGTACAACGTACTGGTCGAAATCAATCGCCTGCGAGGGTGTGTAGCGAAAGGTGTTGTTGGTCGAGTTGGCAGCGGGATAGTAGCGCTGGATCGCGAGGGCCTGGGGAGACAGGCGGCCTGACGGAATGGTGTTGTTGGCGAACGGGACGCGGGTGACCACACCGCCCACATTGGTGGTCAGCAGCGGGTCGTAAATCACCTTGGTGCCGAAGTTGCCCGCGCGCTGCGCGTCGGAAGCCACGTTGCTGGCAAAAATCAACCCCTGCCGCAGACGCTGACCCTCGTAGTTCACAAAAAAGAACGTACGGTTGTGGCCGTTGTACAGATGCGGGATCTGCACCGCGCCGCCCAGGTCTCCGCCGAACTGGTTGCGCTTCAGAATCTGGCGTGTATTCGCGAAGTAGTTGCGCGCGTCCAGCTTGTCATTGCGGAAGAACTCGAAGAGTACGCCATGATAGGCGTTCGTGCCGGACTTGGTGGTCGCATTGAAGAACGCGCCACCCCGGTTGAACTCGGATGAGTACGGGTTCTGCTGTACGGAGAACTCCTGCAGCGCGTCGATCGATGTCTGGATAAACGTGCCGCCCTGGTGCTGCTCGCTCACGTCCACGCCGTCAAGAAGGAAGGAGATGGCGCTGCCCCGAATGCCGCTGATGGTATTACCATTTACCACCTCGGGCCGAATGGCGAGTGAGTTGCCGGTTGGCGGCAGCAGTGCAGCGCCGGGAGTGAGTTCGGCAAGACGGAAGAAGCCGCGGCCGTTTAGCGGCAGCGCCGTGAGCTGCTCATTGGTAATGACCTGGCCCACGGTTGCGCTGTCCGTGCTGAGCAGCGGCGTCGCGGTGGTTACCTGCACCACTTCCGTCGAAGCGCCGATCTGCAGGCTCAGGTCTTCACGAACAATCTGGCCAACCTGCACCTCAATGCTGTTCGTCGTCGTGGTCTGGAAGCCCGGCGCCGTTACGGTAATGCTGTAAACACCTGCGGGGACCGGTGTGACAACGAAGTTGCCGCTGTTGTCCGTAACGTCGGTCTGCACGATATTGGTG
>CALMAP010000116.1 GCA_937859825.1 uncultured Terriglobus sp.
GTCAAGGGCCGCACGCTGTTCACCATTCACGCTGCCAAAGCGATCCAGCCCAATAATGGCAAAATTACGCTGCACGACGTGCAGGTGACGCTGTACGGCGAGCCTGGCTCAAACCGCGTGGACAGCATCCGAGGCGCAGAGTTCGAGTATGACCAGCCAAATGGCATCGTCCGGGCGGTTGGTGAGACGCAACTGGATCTCGCTTCGCCTGTTGGTGCGACCGTCGCGTCCGCCGCGTTAACCAGACGCATCGCCGTCAGGGCCACCGGCCTTGTATTTCTGGAAAAGCTCGGCGTTGCCGCGACGGAAGGGCCGATTCATTTCGATTACGGCACCATGTCCGGGGACGCGCGTGGCGCGGACTACGACGCCGACACGGGTGTGCTGCAGCTTCGCCATGATGTGCACCTGTTGAGCCGGGAAAACGGCCATGTGGAACAAGTCGAGGCCGATTCGGCGAACGTTGATCGGATCGGACGCACGATCCTCCTGCAGCGGGCCCTGCTACGCGACGCGGGCGATGTGTTGCGCGCACAGACGCTGCACGTCCAACTACGTCCCGAGAATGCGAAGGAGGCAGGATCGATTCAGGAGGCCCACGCCGAAGGTGGAGTCCAGTTGACGAACGGCGAAGGCGTGAAAGTAACTGCACCTGCCATGTTCGCGAACTGGGGAGCCGAGAGCCGGCCCCGAATGGTCCGAATGACAGGTGGCGTGCAGATACACAGCGCAGATCAGGGCGACGGCAGTGCAGCAGAAGCGTTGCTTTCGATGAATGCGCAGGGCCATCCTGACCGTCTGAACCTGCTGCGAAATGTGCGGATTGCATCCCCTGCCGATCAGCAGACTGCACGTGTGCTGATCGCGAATCAAGTCGTCGCCAACTTTACGGCAGCCGCCAATCCTGTTCTGCGCGATCTTGTTGCAAATGGGGCGGCGCGCCTCGTGTCTACGGAAGCGCCTTCGAAAAGCGGGAAGACCGCTGCAGTAACGACGCTGACGGCAAATTCGCTGCACGCCTTCGGGACAACGGTCGGCAAGCGCTGGCAGATACAGCGCGTAGAAGGGGAAGGTGCGACACACATCGAGCAGTTGGACAATGCTGGTCTCGTTCGCACCAGCAGCGGAGACGGTCTCATTGCAATCTTTCAGCCGGATGGGGAAAAGCCGCGGCCCTCTGCTGGACAGAGTCAGCAGGATTTCTCTGGGACAACGCTCTCGTCCTTGGTGCAGCAGGGCCATGTGATCGTGGAAGAGCTTCGACCTGTAATTCTGGCGACCGCAACCTCGCCTGCAAGAGCAGCCCAGAAGAGTCGCGCTTCCGCAGACCGGGCTGAATACGTAGCGAGTACCGGCCGCACGATACTGACCGGCGCACCGCTATTGAAGAGCAACGACTTTCAGGTTGCGGCGGATACGCTCACAGTGGAGAAATCCTCCGGGAACGCCGAAGCGCAGGGGAATGTGCGAGGCACGTATCTGCCGGTCGTTGACAAAGACACTTCAGGCAGCAAATCAGGCGAGCCAATCCATTTTCTTGCAGCGCATGCCACGTTCGAGCGGACGGGCCAGCGTGCCGTTCTTTACGGCAGCACCAGCGCCGCGCGTTTGTGGAGCAGTACCGGCCAAATTGAAGCTCCAGTGGTCGAACTGGAGCAGAAAACCGGCAGACTGCTCGCGCACAGCGTATCCGAAGGGTTGGCAACCTTTCCGGTGCGCGCGGTGCTGCCGTCAGCCCAGGGCAACTTGAAGCTGCAGGGCAAATCAGATGCTGGTTTTGCAATGGGCCTGCGAGACACTGGTCCAGTGCGCGTAGCCAGCCGCTCACTTAGCTATGCCCAGGGCACGGGGCAAAATCCGGGCACTGCGCAGTTCCTCGGCGGCGTGCGCATCGATGGCCCCGCGGGCCAGGTGCTCGCAGACAGCGCCACTGCCGAGTTCCGGCCTTCTGGAACAAACACTGGGCTGATGGATGACACCGTACAGAAGATCGTTGCGGAAGGTCACGTTCGGGTGCAGCAGCCAGGCCGGAGCGGAACGGGTGATCGGCTGCAGTACACGACTGCGGACCAGCAATTTGTTCTCACCGGTTCCGGCGGCAATCTGCCCGCCGTGCGTGACACCAGCCGTGGTGTCGTTATGGGCGCGCGATTGATCTTCCATGCCGGCGATGATAGCGTCGAAGTCGCCGGTGATGCGGGTCAGCCTGTCCACAATGATGTGATTGTGCCCGCGCGACGGGGCCCGGTTCGCCCTGCGGAGCGCAGCCACGCGCAGGGGGGAAGGACCACCGGTCCAAAACAGTAAATGCGGACGCTGCTTACCGACAATATTGCGAAGAGCTACAGCGGACGCGAGGTCGTTCGTGGCGTCAACCTCTCTATCCAGCAGGGCGAAGTGGTCGGCTTGCTTGGCCCGAACGGTGCGGGCAAGACGACCAGCTTTTACATGATCGTGGGTCTGGTCCGGCCAGATTCCGGACGCGTCCTGATCGATGGCGAAGACATTACACGCACGCCCATGTACCTGCGGGCGCGGAACTTTGGTATCAGCTACCTGCCCCAGGAACCCTCGGTATTTCGCAAGCTCACGGTAGAAGAAAACATCCTCGCCATTCTGGAAACGCAGCCGGGTAACTGGGAGAGCCGCCGCAGTCAGGCCGCTTCGCTGATCGATCAATTGAATCTGGGTCACATCCGGCAGACGCGCGGATACGCCTTGTCTGGTGGTGAGCGCCGGCGTGTCGAGATTGCGCGTTGCCTTTGCATCAAGCCCTCGTTCATCCTGCTGGACGAGCCATTCAGCGGTATCGATCCCATTGCCGTTCTCGACCTGCAAGAGATCATCTTCTCTCTCAAGGCAAGCGGGATCGGCGTGCTGATTACGGACCACAATGTGCGAGAGACGTTGAGTGTGACAGACCGTGCCTACATCATTGCCGAGGGCCGCATCTTCCGCCACGGAACGCCGGGTGATCTGGGCCGCGATGCCGATGTGAAGCGAATTTATTTGGGCAACAACTTCGCTCTGTGACGTTTCTAATCCCGATTCCGAACGGTTCCGTTTGACGTTTCGATGTCGCGCGTTGCGCCATCACCGCTGCATTGCAAGCGGAGTAAACTGTTGAAGCAATCGATGGGCCACTCCTTCTCCCGCCGATATGCGAGGTGCCGATTTGCTGCTACAGCCCAAGCTCCATCTGCGTGTCTCACAGCGTCAGGTGCTTACGCCCGGGCTTGTGCAGATGGTCAACGTCCTTGCGTTGAACAAGCTGGAACTGAAGGAGATGATCAACTCCGAAGTGGTTGAGAACCCTGTTCTCGAAGAGATCGACGACACCTCGGCCAGCTTTGATGAGATCGCGGGAATGGAAGGCGATCGCGAACTCTCCGCCGAGCAGAAAGCAGCGGAACAGGATCGCGTTGAGAAAGACCCGTTCGATGAGATCGATTTCGGCAGCTACTTTCAGGACTACCTCGATCCGGGATTTCGCACAGGAAGCTCCACGTTTGAAGAACTGGATTCTCCCTCTTTTGAGCATTTTCTTTCCAAGCCAGGCACGCTGAGTGACCATCTTCTATGGCAGCTTGGCGCCATGTCGCTCCGTTCGGAAGTCCGCGCTGTAGCGGAACTCATCATCGGGAACCTGGACGAGAATGGCTACCTGACTGCCAGTGATGAAGAGTTGCAGGAGCTCTCGGAAGAGCAACAACTCACCCTCGGGCTGATCGAAGAAGCACGAGCGATCATCACTACGCTCGATCCTGTTGGAATCGGGGCACGCGATCTTCGGGAGTGCCTTGGTCTTCAGCTCGACATGTCCGCACGCGAAATCCAGAGCACACTGGAAAGACTTTGCAGCAGTGGAGATCCGCATGGCATGGTCGAGGGCTTGGAGCAGAGGCTGGCCATCGTTGCGATTGCGCAGGCCATCGTGCGTAGCCACTTGCAGCAGCTCCAGAAGAGGGACACGCGCGAATTGAGCCGCAACCTCAACGTCTCACCCGAGCAGACGCTTGCCGCTATCGAGCTGATTCGCACGCTTGACCCGCGGCCCGGTCAGAGGCACGAGCACCAGCAGACGAGGCTGATCGAACCGGACGTGGCATTCGCCAAGCGCGGCGACGATTGGATCGTAGTGATGAACGAAGAGGACCTGCCCGCGCTGCGCCTGAACGCCGGGTATCGCAAGATGCTGCGGCAGAAAGACACCGAGCGCGAGGTGAAGGAGTACGTGAAGGAGCGCTATCGCTCGGCCATCCAGCTTCTCCGCAACATCGAACAGCGAAAGAACACAATTGTGCGTACTTGCGAATCGATCGTTCGCCGTCAAGGTGAGTTCCTGGACCGAGGTGTCGACGGTCTGCGGCCCATGATGATCAAAGAGGTCGCTGAAGAGATCGGGGTGCACCCCTCAACCGTGAGCCGTGCTGTCTCAAATAAGTACGTTCACACACCGCAAGGTGTGTACGAGCTGCGCTTCTTTTTCTCAGAGGGTGTGAATGGTCCCGAAGGTGGCGACCTGCCGCTGCTGCTGCTCAAGAAAAAGGTGCGCAAACTGATCGATGAAGAAGATCCGGCCAGGCCTATGACGGACGATGCGCTCGCCGCGGAATTGCAGAGACAAGGGATTCAAGTAACACGACGCACGGTCGCCAAGTACCGCGAAGACATGCAGATTCCCAGTACGCACCAGCGCCGGCGGCGCAATTAGTCCGTAAAGATTTCAGGCTGCACCGCGGTGCGGCTTCGCATCCTACAGGGCTGAAGTAAGGAGGTCCGAATGGATCTGGAAATCACTGGCAGGGGCACGCAGGTGTCGGCAGCTTTGCGCAAGCAGGCGGAGCATGGTCTTGAGAGGCTTGAGCGCATTCTTGGTCCAAAGAGTTCGGCCAAGGTGGTTCTTACCTGTGAGAAGAACCACTGCGTCGTAGAAGTCGCAATCTTCAGCGCGCTTCATGACCTTTCCGCAAAGTGCGAAGCCAAAGTTGCCATGCACAACGAGGCGCAGGAGCTCGAACAGGCGTTGGCCGCTGCCTTGAACAAGGTCGAATCGCAGGCCTTGAAGAACAAGAAAAAGGTCATCACTACGCGTCATCATCCGTAACAGGACGCGACCGGATCTGTTCGCCTGCAAAGTGAGGATGATCCTGAAATCGGAGCAGACGCTCTGTCGGTAGAGGACGAAGAACTTCGCCGGGAGCAGGGTGTTGTTTAATCGACCCGTTCACTTCAGATAAGCGCAGCCTGGGCTGCGCTTTTCTATTGGCAACAGCGCAGTGCTAGCATGAAGCGCATGAGTGGTTCCGGTGCTGAGGACGGGGAAAAACCGGAGCGTGTTCCGGCGCGGCGGAGTACCGACAAGCAGAAGGCCGAAGCACTCCCGGCACAAGCCCGCATCCCCAATGAATTGATCGTCCTTACCGGTCTTTCCGGCGCAGGAAAACTCTCGGCGTTGAAGGCCTTTGAGGATCTGGGGTTTTACTCGGTCGACAATCTTCCACTTGAGTTGATTCCCCAGTTTGCGGAACTGGTGAGTAGCTCACGCGAAATCAATCGCGCCGCCATCGTGGTTGACGTGCGCGAGGGCCTGATCGACCAATTTCCCAGCATTCTGAAAAAGGTACAGAGCGCACTGCCAACCACCGTGCTCTTTCTGGAAGCGGCAGACGATGTTTTGTTGCGTCGTTATTCTGAGACGCGCCGGCCGCATCCGCTTGGCAGGGACGAACTGGTAGGCAATCAGATTGCGCAGGAACGGCGACGTATGGACCCGATCCGCAATGTCGCAGATGCGGTGCTGGATACTTCGCGTTTCAACGTGCACGAGTTGCGTGCACACATCAATGCTCAGTTTAGCCGTGAAAAAGCAGAGCAGCCCCTGCTGCTCTCCATGATGAGCTTCGGCTTTAAAAACGGTGTTCCGCCTGAAGCGGACCTCATGTTCGATTTACGCTTTCTACCCAATCCGCACTTTATTCCAGAGTTCCGCCACCGAACAGGTCAGGATGCGGCAGTCGCCGAGTACGTCATGAGTTTTCCGCAAACGAAAGAGTTTCTGGATAAGACAGCAGACCTGCTCCTGTTCCTTTTGCCACACTACCTTGCAGAAGGAAAGAGCTACCTGACTGTCGCGATGGGCTGCACGGGTGGCCAGCATCGGTCCGTGGCACTGGCGGAAGCGCTGCACGAACGTTTGCAGCATGCGGGCTATCGTGCAAAGGTCTCGCATCGGGACATGCCAAGGTAGCTGCACCTCGATCATTGCGTAAGCGTTTGCATAAGCCCTGCCGACTGCAGGGACGAATCGCTACAATGAACGCTGTGACACCCCGTAAGAGCCTGATGCCAGGCAGGCACGTGCTATGAAGCGCATCTGGAGACTTGTTCTCTACTTGCGGCCCTATCTGTTCTTCTCGTTTCTTTCAACGCTGCTGATGGCGGTGGTTGGGGCGATGGCAGCGCTCCGCATTCTGCTGGTCCGCCCCATCTTCGACAATGTGCTCAGCGCCAAGGTGTCTTCGCGGGGAATGTTGCTGCAGTTTCCCGTGCCGCATACACACTACACGTTGAACCTGCAGCCATTCGTGCCTCCCTTCATCAACAATGCATGGAACGTCGTTGCGTTTGCCCTGATCGTATCGGCGGTCGTGAAGGCCCTTTGCGATTACGCAGGCACTTACCTCGTCAATTACGCCGGCTACGGCATGATTACCGACCTGCGCAACGACCTGTACGAAGCCGTGCTGCGGCGGTCCGTT
Organism: uncultured Terriglobus sp.; assembly: GCA_937859825.1. Classification (GTDB taxonomy): domain Bacteria; phylum Acidobacteriota; class Terriglobia; order Terriglobales; family Acidobacteriaceae; genus Terriglobus. The sequence goes on from CALMAP010000116.1 coordinate 6,762, forward strand.
GCCTTCTTCCAGCGCTATACGACAGGTGCCCTGCTCTCCACGCTGATCAACGACATTGAGCGCGTGCAGATCGCGATGTCCAGCGTGTTAAGCGACTTTTTGCAGCAGGTGTTCACGCTGATCTTTACGGCAGCCGTGGTGATCATCTATGGCGGCAATCTCGCGTGGGTGTTGCTTGGGTTTGTCTTTGTCATCCTGCTCTCCGCCCGCCGCATCGGCCGTCGTGTACGCGTGACCACGCGCGGCGGTCAGGACAAGCTTGCCGACATCCAGAACATTCTGCAGGAGACGCTGACTGGCAACCGCATCGTGAAGGCGTTCGGCATGGAGATGTGGGAGATGGCGCGCTTTCGCCGAGCCGCGCGCAGGCTCTTCCGAGCCAACCTGAAATCCATAGGCGTCCAGGCCCTCTCATCGCCTCTGATGGATGCGCTTGCCTCCGTTGCCATCGCATTGCTGTTGAAACTGGGCCGTGACCGCATCGTGCACCAGCAGATGACCGCCGGTTCCTTCATCACATTTTTGATCGCGGTTTTTACCCTGTATGACCCGGTACGGAAGCTGGCGATCTTTTACAACAGTTTTCAGCAGGCGCTGGGGGCGAGTGACAAGATCTTCCAGTTTCTCGATGAAGAGGACGAACTACCGGAGAAACGTGGGGCGGTGCGACTGCCCGGATTCACCAAGGACATTGCCTTTACGGATGTGCACTTCTCCTATCAGGACGAAGAGGACTTCCGTCCACGTCCGGTGCTGCGCGGCATTGACTTGACCGTGAAGCGTGGCGAGTTGATCGCGATCGTGGGCCCAAGCGGTTCGGGCAAATCCACGATGGTGAATCT
>CALMAP010000117.1 GCA_937859825.1 uncultured Terriglobus sp.
ACGCAGAACCGTCACACTGGCAGCTTTGTACTGATCGATTTGCAGACAAACGCCACCGTTGCGGCTGGAATGATTCGATCCGAGAGCGTTGGCCCGAAGCCACAAGAAGCCACGGGCTTGATGGGCGTCACGGTAGAAGAGCGTACAGAACGCTACGGTCATCATGCCGCCGCGATCCATCTTGGGTCCGGTGAGATTGCTGTGGCGCTTGAGCGCGCACTCTTTGAGCAGGGCTGCTTCGTAGTACGGCTGCAGTCACCTTCGCCGCAGACAGTTGCAGAACTCATGAAGGCAACCGTTCTGCTCGTGATCGAAGATGGCGCGCTTCCGGCAAACTGGTTCCGCATCGCCGGTCAGGATAAAGAACCCTTGCCGGAGAGCACTCCCGAAGCAGTCCGTGCGACTGTGCAGCGGCTGCAGCAGCTTGGCGTTTTCACGGCGAGGGCACGCGCATGACTACGCTCGTTCCAACGATTGCTCCTGCGGGACTGCTGCAGCCACAAGGGAGTGGTTTGCCGCTACGGCCGGAACTGATTGCGCAACTCGAGCATGTGTGTGAATTGCTGCATCGCGAACTTGACACGCTCGCTCCCGGTGACGCATGCATCACCTGCAGCTTTCAGGCAGAAGATGTGTTGCTGGTGAAGCTTACGCGGGAGGTTGTGCCGGACATACCGGTACTTTTCCTTGAGACGGGCTACCACTTCGCTGAGGTCTACCAATACCGTGACCAACTCGCCGAAGACTGGCGCCTGAACCTGCAGAATGTCTTACCGCAGAGGACCCTTGCAGAACACGAGGCAGAGCATGGCTTGCTGCACCAGGTAGCTCCCGATCGTTGCTGCGGGTTGCGCAAGGTGGAGCCGCTATTTGCGGCGGTAGGCAACTACAAGGTCTGGCTCACCGGGTTGCGTCGTGAGCAGGCACGCAGCCGTACCGCACTTGAAGAGGTCGCGGAATTTGCTTTGCCCGCCGGCAAAACCGTGCGCAAGCTGAGCCCGTTTGCCAACTGGACGACCCGCGACGTCTGGCACCTCTGCGAACACTATTCCATCCCGCTGCTGCCACTCTATGCACAGGGCTACACCAGCATCGGCTGTGAGCCATGTACCAGCCTGCCGACAGACCCGAACGATCCGCGCTCGGGCAGATGGGCAGGCAAGAAGGTCGAGTGCGGCATCCACATCCAGGCAGAAACAGAGAAGTAACGGGGCTGCGGCAATCCGCTGCCGTTCCCAAGACGCCGATAGCCACCCGGCGGAGAAGAGCACACGATGGAATACCTGATCGGCTTTGTCATCGCCGTCTTTATTGCGCTTACGGGAGTGGGTGCGGGCACAATCACGACGCCTCTGCTCATCCTGTTTCTTGGCATTCCCGCGCCGGTCGCGGTCAGTACGGGGCTCATGTTCTCTGCCGCGGTAAAGCTGGTGCTTGTGCCCAGCCAGATCGCCAACCGGCAGGTGAACTGGAAGGTGCTGGGCTATATGCTGCTGGGGGGATTTCCCGGCGTTTTGCTTGGGTCGCTGTTGCTGAGTCACCTTGCCTCAAAAGGTTCAACGCGGGCGACCAACCTGTTGCTGGGAGCAGTGCTTGTGCTCACCGCGCTCTATCAGATCTTCTACTCGTTTCGCCCTGTGCAGCATGACGTCCAACGGCAAGACCGCCGCAAATGGCTGCCCTTTCTCATGTTTCCGGTCGGCGCTGAGGTGGGATTCTCATCCGCGGGTGCTGGCGCGCTTGGAAGCGCCGCGCTGCTCTCGCTGACCACGCTGCTGCCTACGCAGGTGGTGGGAACGGATATCGTCTTCGGTTTCGTTCTCTCCCTGGTGGGCAGTGGCGCGCATCTCTTCTCCGGATCGTTCGCCGGAGATCTGCTGCGCAGACTGGTGCTGGGAGGGTTCGTGGGCGCGGTCGCAGGAACGGTGCTGGCCCGCTATGTGCCGCGTCGTGCGCTGCGCTTTGCGCTTTGGATATGGCTGCTGGTCATCGGGGCGCAATTCCTGATCAACGGTAGCTCACGGCAGAACGGCAGGCTTGAAGCCAGCCGCACCCGGCCCTCAAACCGGTAGTCTGCTGTCTGAAATTCAACCAGAAAACAATTCTGCGATTGACAGTCCTAATCCCGGCTAAATAGTATTCGCCAATCCGTGGAAACGTTTTAATTCGCGCTGCAGAAGCGCGGGCGTTTTCCGATTCCAGAATTGGCGGTCCATTTTCATGAGTGGTATTTCGAATCGGTCTTCTCTGCTTGCCCACGCCGCAGGAAGCCGTGTAACTAAAGGATTGTCCGTGGCTTTGCTTACGGCGGCCATGAGTGCGTCCTTGTTTGCGCAGGCGGCTGGCACCGCCAGCGTGCAGGGAACCGTGAAGGACTCAAGCGGCTCCGTCATTCCCAACGCCACGGTCGTCTTTACCAACACGGATACGGGCGCAAAGCGCGAGGTAAAGTCCGACGCCTCCGGGAACTACAGCATCCCGAACGTTCCTGTAGGCCCATATTCGCTGGCTGCTACGGCCGCTGGCTTTGCGGGCTACACGCAGCGAGGCAATCTCGAAGTCGGCAGCAACGTTTCGATCGATCCCGCACTTGCGGTCGGCAGCGAGTCGCAGACCGTGGAAGTGCAGGCAGGTACCGCTACGCTTGAGACGGAAACAGTCAACTACAAGCAGGTCGTCGATCAACAGCGCATCAATGAACTGCCTCTAAACGGCCGTCAGGCGACGCAGCTCGTCCTTGTAACCGGTGGCGCGGTCACCGCGCCCGGCAACGACATGGTCGGCTCCAAGAACTACGCAAGCTCCACCGTCATTGCGGTTGCCGGTGGCCAGGGCAACTACAACAACTACGTGCTCGACGGCGGATACCACACCGACAACTTCACCAACGTGAACCTGCCCTACCCGTTTCCTGACGCGCTCCGCGAGTTCTCGGTGGAGTCGAACTCGCTGCCCGCGCGCAACGGCCTGCACCCGGGCGCGCTGGTCAACGCCGTGACCGTTTCCGGTACTAACAGTTGGCATGGTTCCGTATTCGAATTCATCCGCAACAACGTCATCAATGCGACGAACTTCTTTTCGGTCAATACGAGTACCGGCGCACCTATCCGCGATTCTCTCAAGCGCAACCAGTTCGGCGGCACCTTTGGCGGCCATATCATTAAAGACAAGCTGTTCTTCTTCGGTGGCTATCAGGGAACGCGCAATCGCCAGATCAGCAACGCCACCAACTACTGCCTGCCGACACCGGCCGAACTAGCAGGTGACTTCAGCCAGCAGGGCGGAAGCTGCGCAAAGAATGCGGCAGACGGCTCGAACCTTGTGAATCCGTCGAACGGTGCCCGCATCAACACAACGCCGGGCACGGCGGGGTATCGGCGGGTTGATCCCAGCACCTACTCTGCGCAGAGCCTTGCCTTTGTAAAGTACCTGCCGCTTGCGCAGGCTGACCAGTTTGGTCTCGTCAGCGTAGCCCTTCCTGCTAACAACATCGAAGACCAGTACATCGGGCGGGTCGACTGGAATATCTCGCAGCGGCACACTCTCTTTGGCCGGTACTACATCACGGGTTACAAGGCACCGTCGTATTACTCGCCAACGAATATCCTGCTGACCACCACGGCTGGCAACGATGAGCGCGTGCAGACCGCGACGGCTGGTGACGTCTTCAACATCTCGCCGAACATGGTCAACACATTCCATGCAACCTGGGCGCGCCGCCGCGATAACCGTGGGCCAACAGCGGGTGGCATCAACGCTCAGACGCTCGGCGTCAACGTCTACACCTACGTTCCTGTGGACTTCCGCCTCTCGGTCAGCAACGGTCCCTCTGCCGGTTGCGGAACCTGCTCTCCCGGGTTCTTCAACAGCAACAGCGAAGACTTCTCCGACGATATCGATTACCAGCGCGGCAAGCACGCCTTTGCCTTCGGCGGAGAGTACATCCGCGCCGCCGACAACACCCGGGCCGGATACCTGCAGAATGGGCAGTATACCTTCAACGGCCAGCTCTCAGGCGTGAACAACAAGAACGTAGGCGAGGGACTCATCGACTTCCTGACTGGCCGCATGCAGAGCTTCGGCCAAAGCCGGTCCCAGCAGACCGCCTTCCGCGAGAACATCTTTTCGGGATATGCGCAGGACACCTGGCACGCGCGGGACAGACTGACCATCACCTACGGTGTTCGTTACGAGCCCATGATCTACCAGACCGACAAATACGGGCGCGGCAGCACCTTCGACCAGGCCGCCTTCAACAGCAGCACGCATTCGACGGTTTTCCCGAACGCGCCAGCGGGTTCGCTGTATCCCGGCGATGCGGGCGTCTCAAAGAAGCTGACCAACAACCGGCTGAATAACTTCTCGCCGCGCCTGGGCGTCGCCTACAACCCGAACCCCTCCACGGTCTTCCGTGCGGGCGGTGCCATCATGTATGACAGCCCGGCGCTTTACCTGAACCAGCGCCAGATCACCAATGCGCCGTACACCAACGAGATCGGCATCACCGGCAACCTGTCATTTGCGAATCCATACGCAAACTATGCTGGCGGCAGCCCCTTCCCGGGCGTTTTTCCGCCAGACAAGACCTCTGTTTTTCCGACACAGAGCGCATACGTGATCATGAAGCGCGACGCCCGTACGCCGGTGATCTACCAGTGGACGGCCAGCCTGCAGCAGGAGTTCGGGAAAGGCTGGACTTTTTCCGCCAACTATTTGGGTAATCGCAACTCGCACCAGTACATCGGCACCTATCCGAACCGCGCGGTCTACATTTCTGGTACCTCGACTGGCGTGACCGGTTCCTGCGGTGCGCTTACGGGTGCCAACCTGCCGGCAGCCGGTACGGCCTGCTCCACCACCGCGTCTGCAAACGCGAACGCGCGTACACCGCTGTCGCTTGCCAACCCCGCACAGGGTGCCTACTACACGCCTACGCTCACCCTCATCGACGACCACGGCTACTCGGACTACCACGGCGGCATCTTCACCGTGCAGCACCGTACTGGAAACTTCAACTTTCTGGCGAACTACACCTGGTCCAAATGCCTGGATCTGGCGGACAACCAGGGAGACATCGCCGGATCGCTTCTGCAGAATTCCGGAAACCCAAGAGGAGACTATGCTCCCTGCGGGTTCGATGTGCGCCACATCGCGAATATTACCTTCGTGACAGAGAGCAAGTTCACGAGCCTTCATGGGGTTACCGGCGCGTTGGCCAACGGCTGGCAGATCGCTCCGCTTATCCGCATGACCAGCAGCCTGCCCTTCAACGTGACCACGGCATCTGACGTCTCGCTCACGGCGCAGGTTCAGGACCGTCCGAATCTGGTTCCTGGGGCTGCAATTCTCAGCGGAGTCAAGGTCACTAGTCGTGCCACCACTACCGGAAACCGTTTCTACTTCAACCGGGCAGCATTCACGCCCGCAGCCACGGGCACCTTTGGCAACCTGCCTCGCAACTTCCTGCGCGGACCGGGCAACTACAACGTGGACCTTTCCGTCAGCCGCAACTTCAACGTGTACGAACGCCTGCGCTTCCAGCTTCGCCTGGAAAGCTTCAACGTGCTCAATCATCCGAACCTGAATGCCTTCACCACGTCGAACCCGACCGGTTCACAGTTCGGGTTTGCCACGGGCGCAGCCGATCCGCGCATCTTCCAGGCTGCCGGCCGCTTTACCTTCTAACCACAATCCATCGGGCGCAGTCATAATGGCTGCGCCCTCCTTATGTTCCGTAAAAAACATTTCTATGAGGCCACATGATCGACACCACACGCCGCACTTTTCTCAAAAACGCCAGCTTTGCGGCTGCTGCTGCTTCCGTCTGGGACGCAAAGAGCTATGCGGCCATCGTGGGTGCAAACGATCGCGTACGCACAGCCATCATCGGATGCGGCGATCGCATGAAGGGCGCGTTGATCCCGTCTTTCCTTGAGCACCAGAAGGAGATGAACTTTGAACTCGTCGCGGTCTCCGACATTTGGAACCGCCGACGGGACGAGGGTTCGGCCATGCTCTCCAAAAAGACCGGTGGCAAGGTGGATGCGGTGCGCAACAACGACGACCTGTACGCCCGCAAGGACGTCGATGCTGTCATTATCGCGACCGCCGACTTCCAGCATGCGCAGCACGGCATCGAGGCCGTGAACGCGGGCCGTGATGCCTATGTGGAGAAGCCCACAGCGCACACCATGAATGACGCGCGTGCTTTCCGTGAGGCCGTCCATAAG
>CALMAP010000118.1:0-2628 GCA_937859825.1 uncultured Terriglobus sp.
GGTACTGAAAGCGCGTCTCCGCAACGATCTTCGGACTGAAGATGGTGGTGTTGCCGACCTGCAGGGTATTGGTTTTCGTATCGGTGTTTACACCCTGCGATGCGAGCACAAGCTGGCCGACACCGCCGTTGGTCTGGTGGGTATCGGCGAACTCGTAGCGGCCGGTGATGGTGTTGCTGGTCGTAAGCTGGCGGTCGATGCGGAAATTGATGGAGTTGGTGACCAGCGGATTGGGAACCGCCTGCGCCACGGGCGCCGGATTGAAACTGCCGTCGAGCGCGACGGCGTTCACGGCGGCGTTGTTCTCGAAGTCGCTGCGGTTGCCGCCGGCGAAGAAGCTGGTCTTCTTGCCGATGGGGCCGTTCAGGTCTCCGTCGATGTAAACGGTGTGGTATCCGGGCTGCGTGGTGATGTAGGGATTGCGGGCGTTAAACGGGTCCGCGCTGCCGATAGCAAACAGGTTGCCGTGCAGCTTGTCCGAGCCGGGCTTGGTGAAGATGTCGATGACCGAATTGCCGCGCTGGTCGAATTGCGCGGAGTAGCCGTTCTGGTTGATGCGGACCTCGCGGATGCTGTCCTTGGGTGGGAAGCGCCCGCCGCTGAAGCCGTCAATGCGAAATTCAGGTTGGCCTTCACCGCCGCCTACAAGCGCCTGCAACTGCTGCTGGAAGGTGGAAGGGTCGTCCGCGAAGGTGCTGAGCGTGCTGCTCTTCAGGACCAGCGCCTGGCCGTTGCTGTTGGAAGTGACCGCGTCCTCAGACTGCACGTCGACCTGCTCCGCGCTGACCGCAACGGCCAGTTTGAGCACCAGGTTGAGCGCCGGGGCGTTATCTGCAAGCAAGATCGACTGCTGCACCGTGTTGAAGCCGGGTGCTTCCGACTGCAGAAGATAGCTGCCTGCGGGAAGCACGATCGCCACCCGGCCGGTCGCATCCGTCTTCACGTCGCGCACGGGAGCGCCGGTGGTGTCGTCCGCGAGAAAGATCCGCACGGGTGCGTTCGCGATGGCGGCGCCGCTCGGGTCAGTCACCAGAACAGAGACACCGGGCCGTACCGGGGGCTGTTGTGCGGCAACAGCAAGGCAAAGGGCAGAGCTTACCGGCAGAACAGAGCGCAGCATGGTGCAGGCAGTACGAGACTTCAAGGCGTTCCCCTGAATGCTTTTTGTAGGACTGCAGCTTCGACGGAGCAGGACCCAAATCAGAAGCGCACAGGTATCTCTTTATCAACTCCGCAGCCGTAACGTCTCCGTGCGCCATGCCGACACGAGCAGAGACATCTTCACTCGTTCGTCCTTGTGGACACCGAGGATGTTGCCCTGACGAAAGCGAGAAGTCCTTCAAGATCCCAACAAGGGCAAGTCTTTGCCACGTGTTTTCTGCAGCAGGCCGGAAGCATCGCCAACGATAGGGAGAACTGCTCTGACATGTCACAGCAGCTCGTACGAGAGCTATGCGGAAGATGTCTTCCGCCATTCTCTCGGGGAGGCGCAATCCGCTCACATTGCGGAACTTAGATGGACATGCGAGATAGTCGACCTATGCCCGCGCACGCGCTCTTCGCGGATCCGAAAATAAATCAAAAAATATCTTGCAAGGCAACTGTGGCGATGCTAGCTTTGGCACCTCATCAAATTGAGTTATTTTCTGACGCGTCCGGAGAACGTAATGGGACCTGTAGTTAGAAGTATTCGCATCCTGCCTTGGATCGTTGCTCTGCTGTTTTGTGTTGGTGCTCATGCAGATACCATTAATTTTGAAGGATTGACCGATGGAACATCCGTAGGCTCCTACTATGCGGGACTTACTTTTACGAATGCCACGGTACTGAGTGCCGGAGTATCGCTGAATGAACTGGAGTTCCCGCCCCATTCCGGGCAGAATGTCGTCCTCGACGATGGCGGCCCTATTCGCATAAACTTTGCTCTTCCGGTTTCGGCATTCTCGGCATACTTCACGTACGCGTCTCCTCTGCTCATTTCTGCGTTCGACGGTTCAGGAACTCTGCTTGGTGCGGTAACTTCGAGCTTTCTGGCAAACTACACCTCAAGCGGCAACCCGCCGAATGAGCTTCTTAGCCTGGCTTTCGGGCAGGGAATCGCCTCCGTGCTCCTGGCAGGAGATCCGGCCGGCGGGTCTTTTGTGATGGATGACATAAGTTACAGCGTAGGCGGAGCGGTGCCGCCGCCACCGCCACCACCGGTGACAACCACGCCTGAGCCTTCTGCCGTGGTCCTGCTGGGAACTGGCGTCCTGATCATGCTTCTGCTCCACCAAGGCCCACTTACTCGAGTTCGAAGAGCAAATTAGTAGAGTTGTCGCTGTCTCACGTTCCAAACGGGAGAATCAACAGTGCTTTCCTTGAGAAAATTTCTCGTCTTTGCCTCATTGCTAACCGCGAATGCGGCGAGTGCGGCCACTGGCACGGTCGGTGCGTCGGTCGCATCACCGTCTTCGTTTGCCGCCGGTACGTCGACCGTGGTCACCTTTACCTCGGTCATCTCAAGCAGTTCGGTGCTTGCTTCAACCGTGAACCTGCTCCAGGTGAACAACCTGGGCCAGTCGACCGTGGTCGGGCAGATGTACGACGACGGCACGCACGGCGACGCCATTGCGAACGATGGGACCT
>CALMAP010000118.1:2638-13132 GCA_937859825.1 uncultured Terriglobus sp.
ACGCGTGGCGGTCGTCACCGGCGCGTCCAGCGGGCTCGGCACCGAGGGCGCCGACGCCCTCGCGCGGCGTGGCGCCATCGTGATCCTCGCCGTGCGCAACGATGCGAAAGGCGAGGCGGTACGATCCCGCATCCTGCAGCAGACGCCGGGAGCACTCACGTATCGCGTCTCCGCTGGATTTCAAGGAAGCCTGACGCGCGCTCTTTCCGCGCCGATCACGGTCAACGTTACCGGCACCGGCACGGCAATCACCATCAACTCGCCGGCCGAGGCTGCTTACCTGAGCGTCTCTCCTACCATTGTCACCGGCACGGTGCTTGACCCGACCGCGACGGTAACGGTCAACGGTCTGCCTGCACAAACGTCAGGCGGGACGTACCGTGCCTCGGTCCCGCTGCGGGAAGGTTCCAACCAGATCACTGCCGCCGCGCTGAACGGCAACGGCGTAAGCACCACGGCGACCGAGACCATCACCCTTGACACCACGCCGCCGCACGTGACGATCAGCGCGCCGCTGGCTAATGCAGTTACAGACAGCGCCACGGTAAACGTGAGCGGCATCGTGAACGATATCGTCGTGGGCACGGTAAATCCGCTGCAGGCCACCGTCACGGTGAACGGCGTAACGGCCCAGGTTGCGAACCGCACTTACGTTGCGAACGGCGTTTCGCTTCAACCGGGACCGAACACCATTACGGCCACCGCGGCGGACAGGGCAGGGAACTACACCACCACCAGCATTACCGTGACCCGCGTGCAGCCGGCGACGCAGAGCACACTGCGCGTTCTCTCGGGCGATGCTGGAAGCGGTCCGATCAAGACGGTGCTTGGAACTCCCCTGCGTGTACAGGCACTCAATGCGGCCGGGCAGCCGCTGGTGAATGTGCCTGTGGTCTTTCAGGTGATCAAAGGCGACGGCTCGGTAAGCACCGGGACGACGGCCGGGATGAGTTCCATCGCCGTCAACACCGATTCGCAGGGTACGGCGCAGATCAACCTGGTTCTTGGCTCGCATGCCGGCGCAGGCAACCAACAGGTGCAGGCTTCGGCCACCGGCATTGCCGTGACCCCGGTTTTCACGGAGTCTGCGACCACGACGGGTGCCTCCCTGATCGTGGTCGACTCCGGCGGCAATCAAAGCGGCGTGGTTGGCCAGATGCTGCCGTTGCCGTTCATCGCCGTGGTTACGGACGCAGGCCACAATCGCCTCCCCAACGTTCCAGTCAGCTTTACCGTCACGCAGGGCGGCGGCACCATTGACGGCAAGTCCACCATCAACACAACGTCAGACGGTGACGGCCGGGTGCAGGCCGTGTTGACATTGGGTCCGCAGAACGGCATCAGCAACAACGTGGTGAGCGTCACCTTTCCGGGGAACGCCGGCCTGCCCGCGAGCTTTACCGCCACGGCCTACCAGCCAGGGCCGGTGTCGGGTACAGCCATCAGCGGCACCGTGCTCGACAACAGCAACCAGCCCATCCCCGGCGTGACCATGCACCTGTACCAGGTGAACAATGGCGGCACGGGCGTTCCGCAGGAAGTGGTCGGCGCGGTGCAGACAGACGCCTCCGGCTACTTCCAGATCCGCCCGGCGCCCGTCGGTGTGTACAAGCTGATGGCCGACGGCACCACGGCCACGGCAGGCGGCCCGTTCCCCACGCTGGAGTATGACATCGTCACCGTCTCCGGCCAGAACATCACGGTGGGCCAGCCCATCTATCTGCAGCAACTGCACCGGCAAAACCAGTTGTGCGTCAGCCCAACGGTCGGCGGCATACTCACCATCCCCGCGGCACCAGGGTTCGCGCTCAAGGTGCACCCTAACACGGCGATCTTCCCTGGCGGCTCCCGCACGGGCTGCATCTCCGTCACCCCGGTAAACATGGACAAGGTTCCCATGGTGCCGGGCTTCGGTCAGCAGCCGCGCTTCATCGTCACGATCCAGCCGGTGGGCACCATCTTCACCACGCCCGCGCAACTCACCATTCCCAACGTTGATGGCCTCGCACCGCGGGCGGTCACAGAGATGTACAGCTACGACCACGACCTGGCCTCGTTCGTAGCGATCGGCACCGGCACCGTAAGCGCCGACGGCAGCACCATCAGCTCCGACCCCGGTGTCGGTGTTCTGAAGGCAGGCTGGCACTGCGGCGGCGACCCGAACAGCAGCGGCAGCGCGGGAAGCCTGGGTGTCACGGTCAATCCCACAAAAGTCGTGAAAGGCGTAGGCTCACAGTTCAACGTGGTTGCTTCCGGCACACCGCCCCTGGACGGCACCTACACGTGGGAGCTGGTTGCAACGCAACCCGGCGATGATACCGGCGTGGCGCAACTGGTCCAGTCTCCTGCCTGCGACAGTCAGGCGACTTGTACCGCCGTGGTGAAGGGTGTAAAGGGTGGCAAGGTCACTCTGCGCGTCCATTTCAAGTGCAAAACCAACGGTGCGGAGGTAACTGCGGACACGCGCATCGTGATCGTCGAGGTGACAAAGATCACGGCAACCGTTGTGGAGAACCTGGGCACGCCGGCGTCCCTTACCAAGGACTCGACAACCGCCGTACCCAGCGGCGCGCTCGCCTGGCCCGACAGCCTGTGGAGCGGGTCCAGCCCGCTTCTGCTGCTTCGTTACAGCCTGACAAGCGTGGCGCTGAAGGTGACGACCATTCCCGCCGCGACGGACCCCGACGTGGACGTAACGTTCCAGGCCCTGCGGGACCCGGGCGATGCCGGTGGTCTCGGTGGAGGTGTGCCAACCGTATCGAAGACAGCCAAAGACTCCGCCACGCTGAATGTTGACAATAAGGGCAGCTTTCAAGTGCTGGCGTTTTACGACAGCAACAGCAATGGCAGTCGCGATAACGACGAAGCGGGCATCACGCTACCGGCACTGTTCGTAGAGGCCACCCTGAACCAGAACCTGAGTGCCGGGCACAGCGCCAATATTGCTTATGTGCGCAGTGGGGGAGGCTCATGGACCGGTTCGGCAGTCACCACCGGCACGTTTGACATCAACAATCCCGGCAATGCGGCCGTGTATCTCGCGGCACAGGTGGATTTTGTCGGCGGTGGTTCGGATGGGCGTAGAGGTGTCGATAGCGTCTTCGGCGGTTGGGTCAATAATGAGATTGCGAACGAAGACATTCGCGGCACCTATCAGAACAGCCACGCGGCGTTCACCCTGTTTGCGGACAACGCTGGATCGGCCACTGGGAACTTTGCCGGTCCCATGTTCCTTCCCGGTGACCCTGCACCTGCCGTTCACAACGCGCCCCTACTGGATACCGGGAAGAACACTCCGGGGACCGGTGGTGACAGTTCCACCCTTACACGGAGCCGCATCGGCACCTCCACCAACCTCCCACTCGGTCAGCGTAAGCTGATCGAGACGGTGGACAGCCCAGGTCAGCCCTATCCGGTTGTCCATCCGGGCTTTGCCGGATCGGCCCTCACGCAGGCACGGTTCAACCTGACGTTTGGCGGATTTCTAACGCTCTGGACGAACGTGTCTGGCGGGATCGGGCCGACCGGCGACCTGGCCGATCGCACCTACGCGGTCGTTTTGGAGCAGCCCTGGAACATTCGGGCGACGTACAACATCGATGCGAGCGGAAACGGTACTGTGTCCGGCACGCCGATGATCAACCTGGGTGCGGCGGTGACCCGCACCCCTGTCGTGCCGGTAACGTCCACCAGTACAGTTATGGTGCCGCCAACCGGCCTGAGTCTTCTCGCGATCGACGCACAGCACTGAGGACATGGCGATGTTTTCAAAATCAGGATTGTTCTCGGTTCTTTCCCTTGCGTTGTTCTCGGGCGTCAGTATGTGTGCAACGATTCCAGCGGCTGAGTACGGCGAGGTCGTGGCGGTCCAGATCGTCTCGGTCACGCCGGGGGCATGGCAGCCCGGCATGCCTCAACGACGCTCGTTAGACGTCAAGGCAAAGGTGGTTGCGGTCTTGAGGGACAGGACGCAAAAACTTTCGCCGGAAACTGTAGATGTGACACTGCACCAGTCGCGCTGGCAGGGCGGACGCATCGGAGACACGGCGGATCTCTGGTCAGACACGGATCCGCAGCCTGGAGACGAGTACATCGCCTTTGCGAACCGCAACCCCGTTACGCTGCCCACTTTGATCGCCGAGCCTGATTCATTGACCGCCGTAGGAAAGTCCGCAGCGGCGGCCGACCTGAAGATGATTTTCAGGGTCAGTGCAGCACCGGAGGCGGAACAGGCCGGAGCTGTGATTCAGGCCCTTAAGGAGAGGAACCACAACGGCAGCATCTTCCTCGCGTCGTTTGCCGCAGCGGTACTGGGGTCAGGTGTTGAGGGCGCTCCGGTTGCAGGCGCGCTTGCAAGCACGGCAGATGCCGCATTCCCTGAAGACGGCAAGCGGGCATTGCTGTTTGCTTTATCGCAGCAGGTGCGCGGAGGGCAGGCCTCGCCTGCTCTTTCGGAAACGTTCGGTACGCTGATTGCCCGATTCTTCCTGGACGGTCACGAAGCTGAGGCGCCACCGTTGAGCAGACTGCAAACGGCCGTGCTCGCGGATTACCTGCCCTGGCTGGACAGCTCGGCGCAGGGTAAGCAGATTGCGCAGTCGATTCCACCGGAGCTCGCCTCCGCATTCCGCCAGAAGCTGGCCCAGGTGGAGCGTCAACCGTCCGTGCCGTCTGAATGGCGGTCGCATGCAACTTCGTTTGCAAAAATGATGAACCGAAGCGGGACCTAGCGCGTTGTTGCGCACCCTTCTTCCTAGCAGGACCCTGATGTTCCGGAGCCCGAACGATATGCGGAGATCAAGATTCCTCATCGCTCTTACCGCGCTGGCCCTGGCCCGCGGCGCAGCGGCGCAACTTAACCAGGACTGCATCGTGAGCGTCCTCAACCGCAACACGCAGGTGGACGCGAGCGGCAACTGGACGCTCCCGAACATTCCCGCGGGCTTTGGGCTCGTTCGAGCCCGGGCCACGTGCGTGCGTGGCGGCGTCACCAGCTCCGGCGAGTCGGGCCTGTTCACCGTCGTGGCGAACCGCACCAGCGCGGTCCCGCAGATTGTTCTGGGCAACACCTCGCCCGTGCCCACCAGCCTCACGATCACCTCGCCCAGCACCACGCTCAGCAGCGTGGGTGCAACAACGCAGCTTACCGCGCGGGCGACATACGTAAGTGCGGCCACGGCGGACGTTACGGCGTCCTCGACCGGTACGTCGTACACGGTCAGTAATTCGGCGATCGCTACCGTCTCTGGCGATGGGCTGGTCACCGCAGTGTCCACGGGCACCGTCGTGATTCAAGCGGTGAATGAAGGCCGCTCCGCGATTGTTTCTATCTCGGTGCTGCTTTCGGGCGCGGATTCCGACGGTGACGGCATCCCCGATGATTGGGAGATCGCGCACGGACTCAATCCTCACGACCCCAGCGATGCTTTGCTCGACATCGACCATGACGGCCTGACCAATCTGCAGGAGTACCGTCTCGGCACCGACATCCGTATCGCCGACACCGATGGCGACGGCATCTCGGATGGCGACGAGGTGAACGGGACAGGGCTGGCCTGCTCCACTGCTGGCCGGTGCTACCGTACCAATCCGCTGCTGGCCGACACCGATGGCGACGGTATTACGGATCGCACGGAGATCCTGACCGGCACCGATCCGACCGACCCAACCAATGTGAACCTGCATGCCGCGTTGACGGGAATCACCGTCACTCCGTCGAACTTCACGCTGATCGTGAACTCGCTTTCGGGTTCCGCGTCCGCGCAGCTCACCGTGACCGGCCAGCTCATCGACGGCCGCACGATCGATCTAACCGCAACATCGCGCGGCACGAACTATCTCTCCAGCGACCTGGGCGTGTGCACCTTCGGCTCACCAGACGGCCGCGTCTATGCCGGCAGTGCAGGCTCCTGCCGCATCACGGTATCCAGCAATGGATACGTTGCCAACGTGTCGGGTGCTGTCTCCAACTTCACGCCAGCGGATTTGTCTTATGTCTCCGTTCCCGGTTTTGCGAACGCCGTGGCGGTCGCGGGCGACTATGCCTACATTGCGGCAGGCGGCTCCGGTCTGCAGATCGTCGGACTTTCCAGCGACCGCACCCATCCCACCGTCATCTCGTCGCTGAACCTCTCAGGCAGCACCTATGACGTAACTCTGGTGGGCAACACCGCCTATCTTGCCGGCAGCAGTACGCTATCCGTGGTGGACATCACCAATCCGCTTGTGCCTGTATTGCGGGGCACATTCAGCACGTCCGGCAGTTGCCTCGGTATCGCGGTCAGCGGGCAGAACGCTTACCTGAATTGCACGAACGGTCTGCAGGTGGTCAACATCTCCAATCCGGCGTCGATGATCCAGGTAAGCTCGCTCAACGTGGGCGGCACACCGTGGAAGATCGCCGTCGATGCCGCGCGGCACTACGTCGCAATGGCAGAGGGCTCAGCCGGGTTGAAGTTTGTGGACATCACGAACCCTGCCGCGCCAACGCTGCTCGGCACAGCCTTGACGGGCGATGCCCGCGCCGCGACGCTGAACGGAACGTTTGCTTACGTGGCGGACTATTCCACCAGCACCAACGCGGTTGACACCACGAACCTGCGTGCACCGGTCATCCTGTCGCACGTTATGCCCTACACGGTCGGTGGATATCTGCAGGACATCGTTACATCGGGTGCGTTTGCCCTCGCGGCAGATGTGGTCTTTGTAAACGGTATTCCCATTACAGACATCAGCACTCCCAGCCAACTGCAGGCGCGAACCATTCTGAACCTGTCTCAGCGCGACGATAACGGCATGGGTATCGCCGTGGACTCGAGTTTCGTGTACCTGGTTACGGAGCACAGCACGCTGCAGCGTGGAGGCTCCTCGGGAGACAGCCGACTGTACATCGGCCAGTACCTGCCGCGGCAGGACCTCGGCGGGGTACCCCCCACGGCTTCGATCACATCGCCGGTAAATAACAGCACGGTCTACCAGGGTGCGCAACTGACCGTGTCGGTGAATGCGATTGACGATGTGGCCGTCGCGTCCGTCGACTTCAAGGTCAACGGGCAAACGGTGTACACCACCACGTCCACGCCTTACCAGTACACCTTTACGGTGCCTACCGGCGTTACGACGCTTACGCTGGGCGCGGCGGCGCGCGATCTTGGTGGCAACGTCGGCAACGCTTCGGACGTAACCGTAAGCGTGCAGCCCGATCCACTTACGCTGGTGAGCGGCCGCATCATCGACCAGAACGGGGCACCCGTTTCCGGCGCAAGCGTGACCGTCAACGGCGGCCTCTCCGGTGTAACTAACGCAAGCGGCAGTTTTGCCATACCCAGTGTTCCAACGGTGCTGGGCAACATTCAGGCCAATGCCACCGCCACCATCAACGGAACAAACCTGAATGGAGCGTCGCTCTTAACACCGCCGGTGCTCGGCGGCGAGACGAACGTCGGTACGATCCATTTGATCCCAGCTTCCTTCATCACGAACTATGGAACGCTGGTCTCACGCTGCGACGACTGCTACTACCCGTACACGCTTCCATTCAGCTTCCCGTACTACGGGACGACTGTTACCTCAACCTATGTCGGCACGAACGGTTATCTTACATTCGGATCG
This sequence comes from uncultured Terriglobus sp., assembly GCA_937859825.1. Lineage (GTDB taxonomy): Bacteria > Acidobacteriota > Terriglobia > Terriglobales > Acidobacteriaceae > Terriglobus. The sequence goes on from CALMAP010000118.1 coordinate 10,250, forward strand.
GGAGATTCGACGTATACCGAAAACCTGCCGGCCTTCAACAATCTTCCGCGTATCGCGGCCTTCTTCGATGACTTGTATGCAGGCCAGTCCGCGGATGCCACGTCCGGTCTCTATGTGAACAGCTCAATACCGAACCTGTTCCTTGTGACCTATCTGAAGAACCCGCATTACGGTACAAGCACGCCGTTCAACACGCTGCAAATCCAGCTCTACTCCGATGGCCGAATTATCTTCGCCTACAACGGCATTGGTTCTCTGAACACGGGAACGATCGTCGGCCTCACGCCCGGGCCGAACTCCCCGGCGCAGGCCGTGGACTACGTGACACAGACCAACGTGAACATTCCGGCAGGTACCTCGGTCTACGAGTACTTCAACGCAACCCAGTTGTTCAACCTCGACCAGACGTTCGTAGTGTTCACGCCCATATCGGGTGGGGGCTACAACGTCCGGACGATCCGTGCCTCCGGCACTTCGCAGAGCGGCGTTGTGACCGGCAGCACATCCGCTACACCGGCGCTTCACACGGTTACAACACGCAGCAGCGGTGCTGGCTCATCCACCACGGCGCAGGCGGGTACGCTTTCCACGGCGCAGATTGCGGGCGCCGAGGTCATTGTGCGGTCCAGCGTGAACCCCAACTACATCGGCATGGTCAACGCGGACTCCCGTGGAAACTTCGTTCTCACAGGTGTTCCCGTCGGCGGCATCTTCGTCCAGGTAAAGAAGAACGGCACCGTGCTGGCGGAAGGTGGAGGAAACTTCACGGGCGACGCTCTCACCTCGGCCCAGGCACTTTCCATCGTGGTGAAGGCACCCGTACCATCGAACAAGACACAGCCTCAAGTGACGCAATGAAGAAAGTAGTCATCGGCCTGCTGGCGCTCACGGTTCCCGTGGGCGCCATGGCCTGGCAGAGCGCAGGGAAATACCAGTTGGGTAGCGAGAAGTCCCTGCCTTACCACCTGCAGGACGGGGAAGAGTACAAGCTGAAGCTGCCCGACCTGATTGCGTGGGGCAAGAAGGTCTTTGAAGCTAACTGGACCGATCAGGAGGGTGCCGGCCGCCCGCTGATGAAGGGCACCGGGAAGCAGCTCTCGGATCCTTCTTCGCCACTGATCGGGAACCGTGCCTTTAACCGCGTCTCCGGACCAGACGCAAACTCCTGCTTCGGTTGCCACAATGAGCCGTATGGCATCGCCGGCGGGCACGGCGACTTTGCCGCGAATGTGTTTGTCCTGGGGCAGCGCTTCGATTTCGTGACCTTCGACGCGGCTGACATGCGCGCGCTGCGCGGTACGCGCGACGAGAAGCAGCGCATTACCAATCTGGCGACGGTCGGCAATCTGCGGGTCTCGCCCTCAATGTTCGGCGCGGGCTATGTCGAGATGCTTGCGCGCGAAATGACAGAAGACCTGCAGGCGATCCGGAACACCGTCCAGCCCGGCGGACCGAAGAAGCAGCTCATCACCAAGGGCATTTCCTTCGGATATATCTCACGCAACCGCGACGCCACTTGGAACGTGAGCGAGGTAGAGGGCCTGCCGCGAGCCAGCCTGCTTGCCCCTACGCCTCTGGACCCCCCTACTTTGGTGGTTCGTCCGTGGCACCAGGCTGGCAATGTCGTGTCCCTGCGCGAGTTCACCAACAATACCCTGGTGCAGCACCACGGTATCTTGCCCACGGAACGCACCGGTTTGAACACTGACCTGGATGGCGACGGCATTTCGAATGAACTCACCCGTGCAGATGTTACAGCATTGGCCGTGTACCAGGCAGCCATGGCTGTTCCGGGGCGCGTTATTCCACGAGACCCGATCATTGAGAAGGCCGTCAACGATGGGGAAAAGATCTTTTCCTCGCTTGGCTGCGCGGTTTGCCATGTGCCCACGCTGCCGTTGAACAAGCGCAGTTGGCGCTACAGCGAACCGAACCCATTTAACCCGCCTACCAACCTGCGGCGAGGAGATGCTCCCGATCTGTCTTTCGATCTGAACGATCCATCCCTTCCGCAGCCCCGTCTGAAACCGGCCGCAGGAAGTGACGTGATCGAGGTGCCTGTCTTTACGGATTTCAAGCTGCACGACATTACGGATCCCAAAGAACCGGCCGAGGCCGAGTCGCTGGACATGAACCAGCCGGTCTGGCTCAAAGCCTTTGCGGAAGGAAACCGCCGCTTTCTTACGAAGCGCCTCTGGGGCGCGGCCAACCAGCCGCCTTACTTTCACCATGGTCTGTACACGACCATGCGCCAATCGATTCTCGCCCATTCCGGCGAAGCGCTGCAGTCCCGCCGCAAGTTTCAACAAGCGGCGGAATACGATCAGAACGCGCTGATTGAGTACCTGAAAACGCTGCGCGTTCTTCCTCCAGGAACGAAAGACCTGGTTGTGGATGAGAACTTTCGCCCAAGGTAGGCGACGCCATTACTCGCGCGGCAGCCACGTGTGCCTGCCATCACGTAGACCCATGTCTTAGGTTGTGCATGAGCAAAGCAGCGCACGTGGGATGATCGGACAAAGGAGAGAGTCTTGTCATCCCGCCGTAACTTCGTCAAAACCGGCCTGCTCGCAGCCATGGGTCGGGCGGCCACGTCGTTTGCGTCTCCGGTAAATGCTCGTGCCCAGGCGCTGCACAGGAGCATGCTGATTTTCGACGGGCATGTTCACGCGTTGGACCGCGAGTTTTATCACAGCGGCAGCATGGGAGACCGTTCCACCGAGGGCCAGTGGGACCTGGTGCGTGCGAGCGAGGGCGGGCAGAAGGCGTTCTTTCTCTCAGTATTCGTCCCTGAGGAGTACTACCCCGCTCGGTATGAAACGAAGCAGGCACTGCGGCGCATCGACCACGCGCAAAGGCAATTGGAAGCGAATAGCGACAAGG